>NZ_JBMDIW010000002.1:0-278143 GCF_057808875.1 Caulobacter sp. FG7 | reverse complement strand
TTCGCCTACCCACTCACCCTCCCACGCCTGCGGCGCGGGCCCCTCCCTCTCTCCATGAGAGAGGGTTTCTTTGGGGCGTCATCCACCCTTAGCGGACACCAATTGTGTTCGTTCACCTAGGGCTATGCCGATAGCGATGGAGGCCCCCGCTTCCAGGGCGGGAGTGACGGGAAGATTCAAGATAGCAGCCTAGACAACCGGCAACCGGCCTGACCAATATCCCGACCAATGACAACGTTGGCATTACCAGCGTTGCGGTACAGGGAGAGGTGGATGCGGCGGGTGTTCGAGCGCGTTCTGGCGGCCGCGGCCGTGCTGGTCATGGCCGCGTCGGCGGCGCAGGCGGGGCCGACCCTGACGCGGGCCGACCGGCGCGAGGGCCAGGACCTGTCGGGAACCTGGAACTATTCGGTCGATCCCTATCGCGACGGGGTCGCCGGCTTCCATCGCGGTCCGCCCGGCGTCGGCCACCGCCGCTACGACGACAGCGACGTCGAGCAGGTCACCCGCGCCGATCCCAAGGCGCTCTATGAATACGACATGCAGCGCGCGCCGACCGCGACCCTGCCGGCCTCGTGGCTGACCCATGCGCCCGAGATGCGCCACTACCAGGGCCTCGTGTGGTACCAGCGGCGGTTCGAGACCCCGGCGCTGAAGCCCGGCCAGCGGGCCTTCCTGCGCTTCGAGGCCGCCAACTACACCGCCAAGGTCTATCTGAACGGTCAGGCCGTGGGCGAGCACGAGGGCGGCTTCACGCCCTTCTCGCTGGAGGTGACCAGGCTGCTGCGGGCCGGCCAGAACCAGGTGACGGTCGGCGTCGACTCCACTCCCGCCGTCGACGGCGCGCCGCCGCCGGTCACCGACTGGGAAAACTACGGCGGCGTCACCCGCCCGGTGCGGCTGGTGATCACCCCCGCCACCTTCGTCGACGAGGCCTGGGTGCGCCTGACCCGCGACGGCAAGGCGATCGCCGCCGACGTACGCCTCGACGGTCCCGCCGCCGCAGGCCAGACGGTCAGCGTCAAGGTCGCCGGACTGAGCCTCACCCTCTCCGGCCAGGCCGGTTCGGATGGCGTCGCCAGGCTGTCGGCGCCCGCGCCCAAGGGCCTCAAGCGCTGGGCGCCCGGCGCGCCGGCGCTTTACGACGTCCGTGTCGAGGCGGGCGACGACGTGCTGACCGACCGCGTCGGCTTCCGCACCGTCGAGGTGCGCGGCGGCGAGATCCTGGTCAACGGCAAGCCGGTGTTCCTGCGCGGCATCTGCCTGCACGAGGAGGAGCTGGGCGAGAACCCGGCCCGCACTATCACCGACGCCTCCGCCCACGCCCTGTTGGCCGAGGCGCGTGACGGCCTGCACGCCAACTTCGTGCGCCTGGCCCACTATCCGCATTCGGAGGTGACCACGCGCCTGGCCGACGAGATGGGCCTGCTGGTCTGGAGCGAGATCCCGATCTACTGGCTGGTCGACTTCGGCAACGCCCGCACCCTGAAGCTGGCGCGCGGCATGCTGGCCGACTCCATCCGCCGGGATCGCAACCGCGCCTCGATCGTGCTGTGGAGCGTGGCCAACGAGACCCCGATCAGCGACGCCCGCAACGCCTTCCTGGGAACCCTGGCCGACGACGTCCGCGCGCTGGACGACACCCGCCTGGTCACCGCCGCCCTGCTGGCCGACCGCAAGATCGAGGGCGGCCGCCAGGTGATGGGCATCGACGACCCGCTGGCCGCTAAGCTCGACGTGCTGGCGGTCAACACCTATGCGGGCTGGTACTCTGACGACGGCCTCGACGCAGTGGCCAGGATCGCCTGGCGGCCCACCGACAAGCCGATGGTGTTCTCCGAGTTCGGCGCCGACGCCCTGGCCGGCTTCAGCGATCCGGCCCTGATGCGCAAGTTCTCGGAGGACTTCCAGGCCCGCTACTACGTCCAGACCCTGGCCATGGCCGCCAACGCCCCGTCCCTTCGCGGCATGTCGCCGTGGATCCTGAAGGACTTCCGCTCGCCCCGCCGCCAGCACCCGGTCTACCAGCAGGGATGGAACCGCAAGGGCCTGATCTCGCCCACCGGCCGGCGCAAGGCCGCCTTCAAGGTGCTGGCCGACTACTACGAAAAGCTGGCGGGGGAGGGGCGGTAAATCCTACCCGATCTTGGGGGCGCGCGCTCTATGCGGACTTCTAAGCTAGCGCTTCAACGCGGGGCCACTCCATGTTTAAGGCGCTCATCATCGGCGCTCTACTCCTGCCCCTACCGCAGGTAGGGGGCACGACTCCAAAGTGGCTGGAAGATCCACCCTTCGCGTTTGCAGCGGACGCCACCATCAGGGGCGATGGCAAGGACATCCTCAGCGAGCTGACCCCTTCGCGCCGCATTGTCGAGGATCGTTGGCTCAATGGGCCGCTAACGCGGCTGGACTATGTGTTGATGCGCATTGAAGCCCAATTGCAAAGGAGCATGTCGGACGTCCTGAAGGATCAAGGGAAAAGGTACTTTGCGCCGCCCGACCTGCTCTCGCCTGATCTCGATATCTCGTTTGAAGCTCGCTTCGACCAAGACAGCGGGCGCGTGGTCCTGTTCGCTTCGATCGACGCTGGAACAAAGCCTCTTCTACCAATGTCAGACTATTGCGAGGCGGCACTCAAAACGATGAGCATCCACTTCCCCCAAAAGAATATGGGTTACGGTTGGGAAAATGGTGCAATTGGCGCGCTTCAGCGCAGTGGGCATCAGCCGGAAATCGCAAGTGCGGTGGAGGCGCTTGCTAGCAATGCCGCTCTCTGGGCCAAAGTCCAGACCGCGTACATAGAGAACGATGTCACGAAGATATACGTCGTCCAATGTGTGAGCGATGCAGACGGTGTGCCTACTCGTTTCTACAAGAATTCCTATGCGGCCTTACGAACTCGTCGGTGACGCCGCCCGATACGCCCTAAAGCCTCGCCGCCAGGGCCGCCATCTGGTCGGCGGCGACGCCCCAGCCTTCGTGGAAGCCCATCTGCTCGTGCATGGCCTTGTCCTCGGCCGACCAGTGGCGGGCGATGGCGGTGTAGCGGGTCTGGCCGCCGCCCAGGTCCTCGAAGCGGACGATGCCGACCATGAACGGCTTGTCGGAGGGGACCCAGGCGCTGGTGAAGGCGTCGGTGAAGACGATCAGCTGGTTGTCGACCACCTCCAGATAGACGCCTTGATTAGGCATCTCCTCGCCGTTCGGGCCGCTCATGACGATCAGGCTGGAGCCGCCGGTGCGCACGTCCATCTGCGCGTGGCTGACGCGCCAGGGCGGCGGGCAGAACCACTCGGGCAGCAGCTCGGGCGTGGTCCAGCACTTGAAGAGCTTCTCGGCCGGCTGGTCGATGATCCGGGTCAGGACCAGTTCGTGAGCGGCGGCTTGCGGGGCGGCGTCGCGATCGATCTCTGGGGCCATGGCGTTTTCTCCGTGTCGTTGGAAACAGTGTTCGGCCCAAGGACGTCGCGGGTCGACCCGTCCCGACAGGCGCCGCCGCATTTTTCCGAAGCCGGTTGACCCGCCTCGCCCCCGGGGCCACTGTGCCGGAAATTCAAACAAATGTTTAAGGAGCGCGCCGTGAGCCTCTTCGACCTTTCCGGCAAGGTGGCCATCATCACCGGATCCTCGCGCGGGATCGGCAAGGCCATCGCCGAGCGCATGGCCGAGCACGGCGCCAAGGTGGTGATCTCGTCGCGCAAGGCCGGTCCCTGCGAGGAGGTGGCGGCGGCTCTCAATGAGAAGCATGGCCAAGGAACCGCCATCGCCGTGCCGGCCAACATCGCCTCCAAGGAGGACCTGCAGCGCCTGGTCGACGAGACCCGCGCCGCCTTCGGCCGCGTCGACGTCTGCGTCTGCAACGCCGCCAGCAATCCCTATTACGGCCCGCTGGCCGGGATCAGCGACGACCAGTTCCGCAAGATTCTCGACAACAACATCATCAGCAATCACTGGCTGATTTCGATGGTCGCCCCGGAGATGCGCGAGCGGAAGGACGGCGCGATCGTCATCGTCAGCTCGATCGGCGGCCTGCGCGGCAACGCCATCATCGGGGCCTACAACATCTCCAAGGCCGCCGACTTCCAGCTGGCCCGCAACCTCGCCCACGAGTTCGGACCCGACAACGTGCGGGTAAACTGCATCGCGCCAGGCCTGATAAAGACCGACTTCGCCAAGGCCCTGTGGGACGATCCCAAGACCCTGGAGCGCTCGACCGCCGGGGTGCCGCTGCGCCGGATCGGCGAGCCGGACGAGATCGCCGGGGCGGCGGTCTACCTCGCGTCAAGCGCGGGCAGCTTCATGACCGGGCAAGCCCTGGTGGTGGACGGCGGGGCGACCATCTGAGCCAAGCTCCACCGAGGCGCGATAACGGCGATTTTTGGTGCGGCCCAGGGTCGCGCCCCGCCGGAAATTAACCGTCAGCATAAGAGGTTGCCGCTAGGAGATTGGGGGTCAATCGAGGACCCGCCGCTTGAAGCGCATCCTGCCCCTGCTGCTCGCGCTCGTCGCCCTGGTCGGCGTGGCGCCGGCCCGCGCCGCGACGCCGGAGATCGGCGGGCAGGCGGGCAAGCTGCAGACGCTCTATCGCGAGATCGGCGTCCAGCGGGCCGGACCCGCGCCGCACGCCAACGAGGATGTCGAGCGGGCGGGCCGCCGGGCCCTGCGCCAGCGGGGCGACACGCGGCTCTACGCCCTGTGGCGGGTGCTCTACGCCTACAAGAGCAATCACGTCGACCAGGCCTTCAAGGACTGGATCGCCACGGTGCGGGCCACCGCCCGCGCCGACGACGACGCCGAACTGATCACCCTGGCCGAGATGATGGAGGCCGCCTACGAGCTGGAGACCCGCGGACCGAGCGGCGTCGACGACGCCCGCTGGGCACGGTTCCTGGAGGGGTCTGGCCGCGAGATCGGCCTGATGGCCGGCGTCGAGCGCATCCGCCTGCTGGCCCGCAGCGGCCGCTGGACCCAGGCCAGCCAGTTCGCCGGCGAGCTGTTCGAGGACCTGGAGGAGCGCGGCTCGATCGCCCGGCCGCTGCTGGCCGAGGCGCACCAGGTGCACTCCTACACGCTATCGGAAATCGGCGACAAGGACGGCGCCCTGGACCACATGGCCGAGGCCGCGCGCCTGGACGAGCGCGACGCCTTCTACATGCGCAAGATCGAGCGGCTGTACGACATCGCCTACACCGCCGCCGAGCTGGGCGAGATTCAGGCCGCCGAGCAGTTCGCCGACATGCACCACCGGATGAGCGAGGCCACCGGCGACGAGGACCTGCTGACCTGGGACCAGAACCTGTGTGCGGTGATCGCCGACGCCCGCGACGACCCGCGCGCGGTGCTGCGCTGCCTGGTCGACGCAGGCCCGGCCCTGGCCGCGCCGCGCGACCGGGTGTCGGTGTCGATGCTGCGCCTGCGAGCCAAGGCCCTGGCGCGCACCGGATATGCCGCCCGGGCCCGCGCGGATCTCGCCGTGCTCGACCAGGCGCCGCCGCGCGCGGCGCGTCCCGATCCGATTGGCCGCCTGCTGGTCGAGGCCTACATCGCCAATGCCGAGGGGAGGGGGAAGGACGCCTTCGCCCTGTTCGACCGCTGGCGCGCCACCCACGCCCGCGAGGCCAGCACCACCCAGGCCGCCACCGCCGCCCAGATCTCCTCGGCCCTCGAGGCCGAGCTTCGCGCCAAGCGCAGCGAGAGCCGCCGGCTGACCGCCGAGGTCGAGCTGACCCGGCGCCTGGCCCAGGCCACCGGCGTCATCGCCGCCCTGATGGCCCTGCTGGTGGTCGGTGGCGTCGCCTGGGCGGTCTATATGCGCCGGGCCCAGGCCAACCTGAAGGACGCCCGCGGCCGGGCCGAGGCGGCCAGCGACGCCAAGTCGTCGTTCCTGGCGGTGATGAGCCACGAACTGCGCACGCCGTTGAACGGCATGCTGGGCATGGCCCAGGCCCTGCGCGCCGACGAACTGGGCGCGGGCCAGCGCGAGCAGGTCGACCTCCTGATCGACTCCGGCGAGACCCTGCTGGTGCTGCTGAACGACATCCTCGACCTGTCGAAGATCGAGGCCGGCAAGCTGGAGATCGCGCCTACCGCCGGCGACCTGGTCCAGACGGTGAGCCGCCTGGTCAACGGCTTCCAGCCGACGGCGCGCGAGAAGGGCATCGTCCTGTCGTTCAACATCGACGGCGATGCGCCGCCGTGCCTGATGTTCGATGTGGTGCGCGTGCGTCAGTGCGTGGCCAACCTGGTGTCCAACGCCCTGAAGTTCACCAGCGAGGGTCGCGTCGAGGTGACCCTGGCCTGCGCCGTGGAGCCCAACAGCGGCCGCCAGGCCGTGCGCCTGACCGTCAGCGACACCGGCATCGGCATGAACTCGGCCACGCTGGACAAGCTGTTCGGGGCCTTCACCCAGGCCGACGCCTCGACCACCCGCAACTATGGCGGCTCGGGCCTGGGGCTGAACATCACCCGGCGGCTGGCCGAACTGATGGGCGGCTCGGTCAATGTGCGCAGCCGCGAGGGCGAGGGCTCGCTCTTCACCCTGAAGTTCATGGCCGACCTGGCCGAGGCCTCGGCCCCGGCGGCGCTGGCCGAAGCGCCGGCCGCGGTGTTCGAGCTGGACGCCCTGACTTCGCTGGGCGGGCGGCGGGTGCTGGTGGTCGACGACCACCCGGTCAATCGCCGTGTCATCCGCCTGTTCCTCGAGCCGTTCGGCTGCGAGCTGGTCGAGGTCGAGAACGGCCAGGAGGCGCTGGCGGCCGTCGAGGCCGAGCCCTTCGACATCGTGCTGATGGACGTCAACATGCCGGTGATGGACGGGCTGGAGGCCACCCGCCGCCTGCGCGCCGACCCGCGCTGGCGCAACCTGCCGATCGTCGCCCTGACCGCCGACGTGATGAGCACCCAGATCCGCACCTGCCTGGAGGCGGGCATGGACGCCCATGTCGCCAAGCCGATCGACATGCGCAACCTGCTGACCATCCTGGCCCAGGTGGTGGTCGCCGCCCAGGCGCGGACGGCGACGCGGGCGCGGAAGATGCAGGCGGTCGGGGGCTGAGCCCCGCGCCGCCAGCGACCTCAGGGAATCCAGATGCCCGTCAGGTCGTGATGGGTGGCCGTGCAGTCGGCGTTGTCCTTGGCCAGGCGGAAGACCACCGGCTTATCCTGCGACCGGGCGGTCAGCAGGATCGAAAGATAGGCCTCGCGGTTCGGATCGGTCTTGTCGACCACGATCGCACCGATCGTGTTGTTCACGTGGATATTGATCCAGACGTAGCCCTCCTGGGAATAGAAGGCGCTCTGGATCTTGGCGCTGCATTCCGAGTAGGCGGCGGCGGGCGTCGCGGCGGCGATCGAAAGCCCGGCGGCGATCAGCAAGGTCTTGTAGCGTGCAAACATGGGGACCCCCTTGATGGAGAGGCCGGCCTAGCACGAACTCGTCCTATGGGTGAATGGCGCGCTAGTCGATCTCGAAGGTGTCCGGTTGGCGCGGGGCGGCGGGCGTCGGGACCGGCGCGGGCGGAGGCGGCGCAGCCTTGGGCTCGTGGCTCAGCAGGGCGTTGACCCGCTTGGACAGGTCGGCGGCGGTGAACGGCTTGACGATATAGCCGTTGGCGCCCTCGTTCAGGGCCAGCTTGACGGTGTCGATATCGCCCCGGGCGGTGATCATCATCACCGGCGTGCGCAGCTTGCGATGCTTGCGCATCAGCCGCAGCATCTCCAGCCCGCTCATGCCGGGCATCTGGATATCGAGCAGCACCAGGTCGGCGCGGACGTGGCTGAGAGCCTCCAGGCCGATCGTGCCGTTGGGCGCGGCCGAGACGCGATGTCCCGACTGGCTCAGCACCAGGTCGACGAAGTCGCGGATCAGGGGATCGTCGTCGATCACCAGGACGGCGTGCGGCATCGGCGGGATTTCCAGAATCTACGCGTCGGGTACTCGACCAACTATAGCGCGCGTTGCGAGCCTGTCGCACCCCCGCGTGCGCGCCAGGGCCGCGCTTATTGTCGCGGTGTCAGCGGCACAGGCGGTAGGGGCTGAGGTCCAGGTGCAGGTGGTCGGCGTGGGCTGTGTTGTAGTCGGGACCCAGCACCGCGCCGAACAGTTCGCAGCCTCCAGCCCGGGCGACCCGCAGGAAGCGGCCCTCGGGGTTGTCCTTGCGGAAATCGGCCGCGATGGTCAGCCGGCGTCCGTCGGCCAGGCGCACGCCGGAAATATCGAGGGCCGAGGCGCTGGCGTGCTGGCTGGGTCGCTCGCCCTCGCGGCCGTAGATGGTGCGGCAGGCATAGGTTCCCAGGTGCTCGACGCGGGCCAGCTTGGCGTCCAGCAGCCGCTCGGCGGCCGGCTCCAGCACCTGCCGCTCCCACGTCGCGTAGCGCAGGGCCAGGGGGCAGGTCATGACCGGGGCGGCCGGCGACAGGCGGCTCTCCACCCGCACTGTGTCGCGGGTGGAGCAGAAGCCGTCTTTCCGGACGGGTTGGTCGATGGGGGCGAGGCCGCCTGAGCGCAAGGCCGCGCGGCAGGCGGCCGGGTCGGCGCCGATCCGCGCCAGCTTGGCCTGCGTAGCCAGCCCCAGCGGCTGGTCGATGGAGAATGGCTTCCAGGCCAGGTCCTGCGGCGGCGCGATGCGGTCGACCAGCGCGAAGACGAGCAGGCCGACGAGGACCGCGTCGAGCAGCAGGCCGCCGATTTCGGCCAGCGCGAGGGCCTGGGGCGAAGCGGGTTTCACCCGGGCTGCAACGGCCGGCCGGAGCGGAGGTTTCGCCACGCGATGCTCGCCGAAGGGCGAGGATGGCGCGCACGGCCTTGGCGGCCGGCGCTGAACAGGGCATGACCGCCTGCCCGATCCGGAAGGATCGCACCAGAGACCTTGGATGTCCGCCGACCGCGCCGCCCTGCTCGACCGCGCCCTGCTGCCGCGCTTTGGCCTGCTGTGCCTGGGCATCTGGCTGAACGCCGCCGACACCCTGGTCACCGCCACCATCATGCCCAGCGTCGCCCGGGAGATCGGCGGCCACCAGTATTTCGGCTGGTCGGTGGCGGCCTATCTGATCGGCTCGATCGTCGCCGGCGCGTGCAGCGGCAAGTTCTCGCAAGGCCTCGGCCTTCGGCGCGCCACGGCCTTCGCAGGGGTGGTCTATGCGATCGGCTGCGCCATGAGCGCGCTGGCCCCCGACTTCGTCACCTTCGTCGCCGGCCGCCTGGTGCAGGGCCTGGGCGCGGGGGCGGTGGTGGCGCTGTGCTACGTGGCGATCACCGCCCTGTTTCCCGAAAGCCTGTGGCCGCGCGTCTATGGCGCGGTGGCCGGGGTGTGGGGCGGGGCGACCCTGCTGGGGCCGATGCTGGGCGGGCTGTTCGCCGCCGCCGGCTTCTGGCGGGGGGCGTTCTGGGCCTTCGTCATCCAGGGCGTGGTCTTCGTCGTCGCCGTGCTGGCCATGCTGCCGGGCGAGAAGCGCGAGGCCGGCCGCACCCGCATTCCCAGCCGCCAGCTGCTGCTGCTGGTCGTCGGCGTCGGCCTGATCGGCGCGGCCGGGGTCGTGGCCTCGCCGGCCGTGGCGGGCGCCTGCGCGGTGCTCGGCGTCGTGGCCATGGCCGCGATGCTGGCCGTCAACCGCGCCTCGCCCGATCGCCTCTTGCCACGCTCGGCCGCCGACCTGTCGACCGCCACCGGCCTTGGCCTTCTGACCATGTTCGCCTGCGAGGCCGCCGCCATCGGCTTCACTGTCTATGGCCCCGCCTTCATCCAGGCCCGCCACGGCGCCTCGCCCCTGGTCGCGGGCTATGTCACCGGCGGCATCGCCGCCGGCTGGACGGTCTGCGCCATGCTGGTGGCCCGGCTGAAGGCTGAGCAAGAGCCCCTGGCCATCCGCGCCGGCGCCCTGGTGATCCTGCTTGGGGTGGCGCTGGCCGCTCTGGCGGTGACGCGCGGCGGCCTGTGGAGTACGGGCCTGTCGCTGCTGGCGGTCGGCTGCGGCTTTGGCCTCTGCTGGGCGTTCCTGGCCCGCCGCACCATCGCCGGCGCGCCGGTCGAGGAGCAGGCCCTGGCCTCATCGGCGGTGCCCACGGTGCAATTGATCGGCGGCGCGGCCGGCTCGGCCGCCGCCGGGGCCATGGCCAACCTGCTGGGCTTCGGCCACGGCATCGGCCCGGCCGCGGCCTTCATCCATGGGCCGTGGCTGTTCGCGGCGTTCATCCCGCTGGCTCTGGTGGGGTTTGCGGCGGCGTGGCGGCTGGCGAGGGACTAGCCTCTAGAGCCGAGTGATGATCCGCTCGATAGCGGTGCGCAAACCCGGCAACTCCACGACGACGATGGACCAGACGATCGTGAAGCTGATGCTGGAATAGCCGTGGGCGATACGGTGGCGTAGGCCGATGGAGGCGTTCCAGTCGATCTCGGGTTCAAGGTCGCGCACTTCGGCGGGCAGTCGGGCCGCGCTTTCACCGATCACCAGCAAATTCATGGCGACGGCGTCGCGACGCATCACATCCGACAAAAACGCGGCCTGATCGACGTCGGCGACAAAGCGCTCGATCTTTGCGATGGCCTCCAGAAGCTCGATCGCGTGGGTTCGAGCAGAAGCCTCAGGCAAAGACGACCTCTCGCAACACCGGCTCCTTCACGAGACGGTGCAGCCCATCCTCCGTGACCAGATCGACGGGCCGTCCCAGCAGTTCCATCAGATCACGCTCCAGGCGGAAGAATCCGAAGCCCGGCAACACCGAAGGCTCGTATTCCACCAGCACGTCCACGTCGCTGTCCGGGCCCGCCTCGCCGCGCGCGGTCGAGCCGAAGACGCCGACCCGCGCGACGCCGTAGCGGTCGAGCAGCGGCTTGGCCGCGCGTAGTCGGGTGAGGGCCTCGTCGAGGGTCATGTGATCATCATAGCACGAAACATGTCGCTCAAGCCTGCTCCAGCGCCGTCGCCTCAACCAGCCGCACCACGTCGCCCATGATCTGCGTGATCCTGAAATCCTTGGGGGTGTAGATCCGCGCCACGCCCATCTGTTTCAGGATCAGGGCGTCGGCCTCGGGGATGATGCCGCCGGCCACAACGGGCACGTGCTCCAGCCCTTCGGCGCGCATCAGCCGCACGACCTCCTGCACGAGATCCAGGTGCGAGCCCGACAGGATCGACAGCCCCACCACGTGGGCGCGGCTCTCCTTGGCGCGGCGGACGATCTCTTCCGGCGTCGAGCGGATGCCGTCGTAGACGACCTCCATGCCGCAGGCCCGCGCGCGGGTGGCGATCTGCTCGGCGCCGTTCGAATGGCCGTCCAGACCCGGCTTGCCGACGAGATAGGTCAGGGTGCGGCCCAGCACCTGCGAGACCCGTTCCACCTCGGCCTTCACCGCCTCGACGTCCTCGGCCTCGCCGGTCGAGACCACGATCGCCACGCCCGTCGGGCCGCGATACTCGCCGAACACCGAGCGCAAAGCCCCGGCCCATTCGCCGGTGGTGACCCCGGCCCGGGCGGCGGTGATCGAGGGCTCCATGACGTTTCGACCATCGCTGGCGGCGGCCTTCAGGTCGGCCAGCGCGGCCTCGACGGCGGCGGCGTCGCGATCGGCGCGCCAGGCCTGGATGCGGGCGACGACCTCGGCCTCCAGCTTCGGATCGACCGTCTCGATCGCCCCCTCGCCGGCCGACAGGGGCGAGGGCTCGCTGTCGGTCCAGCGGTTGACGCCGACCACGGTGAGGTCGCCGGTCTCGACGGCCCGCACCCGCCTGGCGTTCGACCCGACCAACTCGGCTTTCATGTAGTCGATGGCGCTGGCCGCGCCGCCCATCTCGTCGATCAGGGCCAGCTGCTCCAGCGCGCCCTTCGACAGCTCGGCGACCTTGGCCTCGACCACGTGGGAGCCGGCGAACAGGTCCTCGTATTCCAGGAGGTCGGTCTCGTAGGCCAGGACCTGCTGCAGCCGCAGCGACCACTGCTGGTCCCAGGGGCGCGGCAGGCCCAGAGCCTCGTTCCAGGCCGGCAGCTGCAGGGCCCGGCAGCGGGCGTCCTTGCTCAGCGTGACGGCCAGGGCCTCTATGAGAATGCGGTAGACGTTGTTCTCGGGCTGCGGCTCGGTCAGGCCCAGGGAGTTGACCTGCACCCCGTAGCGGAAGCGGCGGGCCTTCTTGTCCTGCACGCCGTAGCGCTCGAGCAGGATCTGGTCCCACAGCTGGGTGAAGGCCCTCATCTTGCACAGCTCGGTGACGAACCGCACCCCGGCGTTGACGAAGAAGCTGATCCGCGAGGCGACGATCTCGAAGTCTTCTTCCGGAACCTGGCCGCCGGCCCGCACGGTGTCGAGCACCGAGATGGCGGTGGCCAGGGCGAAGGCCAGCTCCTGCTCGGGCGTCGCCCCGGCCTCCTGCAGGTGGTAGCTGCAGACGTTCATCGGGTTCCATTTGGGAACCTCGCGATAGCACCAGGCGATCATGTCGCCGATCAGCCGCAAGGACGGCCCCGGCGGGAAGATGTAGGTGCCGCGGGAGAGGTATTCCTTGATCAGGTCGTTCTGGGTGGTGCCCTGAAGCAGGCGCCGGTCGGCTCCCTGCTCGTCGGCCAGCGCGACGTACATCGCCAGCAGCCAGGCGGCCGGGGCGTTGATGGTCATGGAGGTGTTCATCTTCTCCAGCGGGATCTGGCTGAAGAGGGCGCGCATGTCGCCCAGATGGCTGATCGGCACGCCCACCTTGCCGACCTCGCCGCGCGACAGCACGTGGTCGGGGTCGTAGCCGGTCTGGGTCGGCAGATCGAAGGCCACCGACAGGCCCGTCTGGCCGCGCGCCAGATTCGAGCGATAGAGCGCGTTGGATTTCTCGGCCGTCGAGTGGCCGGCATAGGTGCGGAAGATCCACGGCGGATCGGGCGCGTGCTGAAAGGCCTTGTCCGACATCCTCGCGCTCCCGGCGGTCTTTTCTGGTTATCGCCGGATGATGCGCTCGTGTTGGGTGCGGTGCAATATGAGGCCTCGCAGGTGCGAGTTCAGATCCTCCCCCTGAAGGGGGAGGTGGCCCGAAGGGCCGGAGGGGGAAGAGGCCGCAGCCTCCCATCCCGCTCAGAACTCAGCAGACACATCCCCCTCCGTCGGCTTCGCCGACACCTCCCCCTTCAGGGGGAGGATCTTCATTCCCGGCTGAAGCTCTCCGGCACTTCCGGGTTCTGCCCCGCCTTGCCCCACAGCACGATCTCATTGCCCCACGGGTCGCGGAAGGCGTGGTTGTAGCCGTTGAACTCGGCCCAGTAGTGGTCGCGCCAGAGCAGGGTCGCCCCCAGGCTTTGCGCGGTTCCCAGAATGCGGTCGGCGCTGTCGTCGTCGCCGATCAGGATCCAGATGCGGGGCTTGCGGCCGTCGGTCGACAGGGTGCGGGGCTCGACGCCAGCCGGCTCCGGGTGCGGGCGGGCGTTGGCGGCGTCGAAGATGCCGAGATGCAGGTTGCCGATCTGGCTGTCGCCGCCGTCGGGGTTCTTGAACTGACCGCCCGGGACCATGCGGTGATAGATCCCCTGCGGCCGGGCGTCGTTCTGCCAGCCGAACACCTGCGCGTAGAACTCGCCGGCCTTGGCGGGGTCGTCGCTGGCCAGGTCGACGAAGATCAGGGTGTTGGTCACGGGCGGGTCCTTTGGTTGCGGTGGTGGGGCGTCCTCGTGCTTCGACAGGCTCGGCATGGGGACGACTGTTGAAGTCGCATTCCGGACCTCACCCTGGGCGCGTCGAAGGGCGAGGGCCGGTTGCTCAGTCGAAGGCGATGGAAAGGGAGAGGTCGCGCCAGGCCTCGATGTCGGCCTTCAGGCCGTCGGCGGCGTAGCCGGCGTATTTCAGGGCGTCTTCGCCGAGCAGCAGGTGCAGGGGCGGTTCGGGGGCGTCGACGATCGCCAGCACGGCCAGGGCGGCCTTCTTGGGATCGCCGGGCTCGGACCCGGCATGGTCGGCCATGATCCGTTCGGCGTCGCGGGCCAGGCCGTCGTAGTCGGCGAGCTTCTCGGCGACGATGGTCTTGGAGCCCTTGGCGAAGGCCGTGCGCAGGCCGCCGGGGGCGACGTTGATCACCTTGATGCCCAGCTCGGCGACCTCGGCGGCGAGGGACTGGGTCAGCCCCTCCAGCGCCCACTTGCTGGCGCAGTAGACGCCGGTGCCGGCCCAGACCGCCAGGCCCGAGACAGAGGTGATGTTGACGATCCGCCCGGCGCGGCGCGCCCGCATGGCCGGCAGCACGGCCTTGAGCACGGCCAGCGGCCCGAAGACGTTGGTCTCGAACTGGGCGCGAACCTCGTCGAGCGAGGCCTCCTCCACCGCGCCGACCAGGCCGTAGCCGGCGTTGTTGACCAGCACGTCGATCTGGCCGGTCAGCGCTTGGGCGGTCTTCACGGCGTTCTCGACCGCGACCGGGTCGGTGACGTCCATCACCAGGCCGTGGGCGCGGCCGGGCGCCAGGGCCTCGAAGGCCGCGACGTCGGCCAGTCTGCGCACCGTGCCGGCCACGACATCGCCTCGCGCCAGCGCCGCCGCGGCGATCTCGCGTCCGAGCCCGCCGGACACGCCGGTGATCAGCCAGGTCTGGGTCATGGTGGAAGGTCCTGTTGAACTAGATCCTCCCCCTCTGGGGGAGGTGGCCCGAAGGGCCGGAGGGGGGACGTTATCAGCTGACTAGGCGTCGGCCGTCTCAGCAACAACTTCCCCCTCAGTCGCTCCGCGACAGCTCCCCCTTCAGGGGGGAGCATCTCGTCAAAACGGCTTGTCGCCCTTCACCCACAGGCGGTGCATCGTCCGGAAATACTTCTGATCGTCGTACAGGGTGCCGGTGTGCAGGGTGCAGCGGTTGTCCCACATCAGGAGGTCGCCGGGCCGCCACTTGTGGGCGTGGACGAAGCGCTCCTGCGTCATGAAATCCACCAGCTCGTCCAGCAAGGCCAGGCCCTCGGGGCCCGGCTTGCCGATCACTTCGGTCACCGTGCCGGTCGAGGGCCACAGCGCCTTGCGGCCGTCGGCCGGGTGGGTGCGGATCAGCGGGTGTTCGACGTCGGGATTGGCCGCCTCCATCTCGGGCGACAGGATCTGGGCCCCGAACTCGCGGGTGGCCATGAAGTGCTTGTAGCTATGGTGCAGGCGCAGCGGCAGCAGCTGCGCCTGTTTCTCGGCGCCCAGCGCTTCCCAGGCCGCGCAGCCGTCGGCCAGCAGGGTGTCGGAGCCTTCCTCCGGGGCCTCCACGCAGTAGAGCATGGTCAGCATCACCGGCTCTGGCTTGTAGCTGTAGTCGGTGTGCCAGCCGACGCCGTCGTTGTGGGCCCCGATCGGCTTTCCGTCGACCACGCGGTTGGAGAGGATGAAGATCTTTGGATAGCCGGGCAGGGTGAAGCGGGTCTGGGTGTGGTCTTCCGGGTCGCCGAACCGGCCGATGAAGGCCATCAGGTCGTCGGGGGTCATTTTCTGATCGCGCACCAGCACCGCGCCGTGGGCGTGGAAGGCGGCCACCACCCCGTCGAGTTCGGCGTCGGTCGCCGTCGGCAGGTCGATGTCGAGGATCTCGGCGCCAAAGTCGTCTTTCAGCGGCTTCTTGGCCAGGGCGGGCAGGGCTTGCGCGAGCATGTCGGCGACCTTCGGTGACTGTCTGGCCTTGAGCCTAGGCGGCTGAAAAATCACGGTCTTGCCTCAGCGCGTACTGTCTCTTGCCTGCCTCTCGTGCGCGTACGGTCAAAAGCGAGGTCCTTGCGCAGCGCTGCGACAGCAGCGCTCGTTCCGCGAGCGACCGTGCGGCTCGCGCCTGCCGCTGACCAAGTTTTCGTGCGCGCTGGAGCAAGACCGGGGCGGGGCGCGGCGCCAGCCTTGAGGGGTCTTCTCCCAAAAGCGAGCGCCCGGCCGTGACCCTGTTCAGCGACGCCTTCTTCGACGGGCTGTCCAGCTCCACCCACGAGGTGGGCGCAGCCGAGACCCTGCCGCCGGCCTGCTACACCGACGCCGAATTCTACGCGTTCGAGAAGGCCGCCCTGTTCGACCGCGAATGGCTGTGCGTGGGCCGGGTGGACCAGGTGCAGGAGCCCGGCGACTTCTTCACCACCGAGATCGTCGGCGAGCCGATCCTGGTCACCCGCAATCGGGCCGGCGAGATCAAGGCGATGTCGTCGGTGTGCCAGCACCGCGCCATGCTGGTGGCCGAGGGCAAGGGCAACGCCCGCGGCTTCGTCTGCCCCTATCACCACTGGGTCTATTCGCTGAACGGCGACCTGGTGAACGCCCCGGCCATGGACCGCACCTGCGGCTTCGACAAGAAGCAGGTCCGCCTGCCGGCCTTCAAGGTCGAGATCTGGCTGGGCTTCATCTTCGTCAATTTCGACGCCGACGCAGAGCCGCTGGCCCCGCGTCTGGCCGCCGTCGAGGCCGCCATCGCCAATTTCGACCTCGACGCCGCCGAGGCGCTCGAACCCATGACCGGCCAGTTCGCCTGGAACTGGAAGGTGATGTTCGAGAACAACAACGACGGCTACCACGCCAGCAAGCTGCATCGCGGCGTGCTGCACGACTTCATCCCCAGCGAGCTGGCCAGCTTCCCCGAGGCCGCGCCCGGCGACGCGGGCTTCCTGCGCTACAACGGCACGCTCCATCCCGACGCCAGCTTCAATCCGACCCAGAAGGCGGTGCTGCCGATCTTCCCCAAGCTGTCGGACGAGGACCGCGGCCGGGCGACCTTCGCCAACATCCCGCCGACCCTGTCGCTCGTCATGACCAGCGACATGGTCATCTACCTGATCCTGCGGCCGACAGGCCCCGAGACCATGGCCCAGGACACCGGCATCCTGGTCGCTCCCGGCGCGCGTGAAAGCTACGGCTTCAAGGAGCGGCTGGAGATGATCATGACCTCGGCCGGCCAGATCATCGCCCAGGACATGCATGTGGACGAGCTGGTCCAGAAGGGCCTGCGCTCGCGCTTCGCCATCCGTGGCCGCTACTCCTGGCAGGAGGGCGCGCAGGTGCAGTTCAACCGCTGGCTGGCCCCGCGCTACCAGGCCCAGTGGGAGCGGATGAAGGGCGTGCCCGCCGCGCCCTCCACCCCGGTGGAGGCCGCCTGAGATGACCGCGCGCCTCCCCGTCGTCTTCTTTGGTCACGGCAGTCCGATGATCGCGCTCGAGACCAACGACACCACCAAGACCTGGCGCGCCATGGCCGCGCAGATCGAGGCCAAGCACGGCAAGCCCAAGGCCATCCTCTGCGTCTCGGCCCACTGGATCACCAAGGGCGTCGGGGTGACGGCCATGACCAGCCCGCGCACCATCCACGACTTCGGCGCCTCGTTCCCGCGCGCCCTGTTCGAGGTGCAGTACCCCGCGCCGGGCTCGCCGCAGCTGGCCGCTCGGGTGCGCGACCTGCTGTCGCCCGAGATCCCGGTGGTGCTGGACGAGCGCCAGTGGGGGCTGGACCACGGAACCTGGTCGGTGCTGTGCAAGGCCTATCCCGACGCCGACGTGCCGGTGATCCAGCTGTCGATGGACGGGACCAAGTCGCCTGACTGGCACTACGAGATGGGCAAGCGCCTGGCCCCGCTGCGCGACGAGGGGGTGCTGATCGTCGGCACCGGCAACATCGTCCACAACCTTCCGGCCATGGACTGGGGCGACCGGCACTGCCCGCCCTACGACTGGTCGCAGCGCTTCAACGAGGCGATCAAGGCGGCGATCGCCGACGACCAGCCGCTGGCCGCCGTCGAGTTCGAGAAACTCGGTGACGACGCCCGCCGGTCCGTGCCGACACCCGACCACTACTGGCCGCTGCTCTACGTGCTGGGCGCGCGCCTGCCCGGCGACGTCGCCCGCTTTTCCCCCGACCACATCGAGCACGGCTCGCTGAGCATGACCAGCGTCACGCTGGCGGCAGCCTGACCCTCATTTTCCGGAGATTCCGATGCCCTTCATCTGCGAACCCGGCCAGGTCCGCCCCGACGTCGCGCCCGGCGCCCTGCATCACCTGAAGGCCACGCCCGAGACTATCCACTGGGGCTACTTCGATCCGTCGATCAAGCCGGCCCTGCGCATCAAGAGCGGCGACCTGATCCAGGCCGAGGCCATCACCCACCATGCCGGCGACGCCCCCGAACTGATGATGGACGAGGCGGTCATGCGGATCTTCACGCAGGTGCCTGAGGACGACCGCAACCCCGGCGTCCACATCATGACCGGCCCGATCTACGTGGAAGACGCCAAGCCCGGCGACGTGCTGGAGGTGCGCTATCTGCGCATGGTTCCGCGCAACCGCTACGGCTCCAACCTCGCGGCCAACTGGGGTTATCTCTACAAGGAGTTCGGCGAGAAGGAGCGGGTGACGATCTACGAGCTGGACGCCGACTTCAACACCGCCAGCGCCCTCTACGCCTACGACTTTCCGGGCAAGTACCTGACGCCCGGCACGATCACCAACTGCCCCGAATGCGACCGCCAGAGCGCGCTGCCCGGCGTGCGCATCCCGGCCCGGCCGCACCTGGGCACCGCCGGCGTCGCGCCGGCCGTCGACGGCCGCGTCAGCACCATCCCGCCAGGCCTGCACGGCGGCAATATCGACAACTGGCGGATCGGCGCGGGGGCGACGATGTATTATCCCGTGCAGGTGGAGGGCGGCCTCTTCTCCATCGGAGATCCCCACGTCAGCCAGGGCGATGGCGAACTTTCAGGCACCGCGATCGAAAGTTCGCTCAACGTCCTGATGCAGATCGTCCTTCGCAAGGATTTCGAGACCCCCGGGCCTTTGCTGGAGACCCCCAAGTGGTGGATCGTCCACGGGTTCGACGAGGACCTGAACGTGGCCATGAAGCAAGCCTCCCTCAACATGCTGAGCCTGCTGTCCGATCACGTGGGGCTGAGCAAGAACGACGCCTATTCGCTGATGAGCGTGGCCTCCGACTTCGGCGTCACCCAAGTGGTCGACGGCAAGCAGGGCTGTCACGTGCGCATTCCGCGCGACATCTTCCCGACCAAGGCCTGATCCGCCTTGCGGGCCTGGTCGTTCAGCACCGACAGCTATCCCCGCGCCGAGCGATCGGACGCCTGGCGCGAGGCCATGTCGCGCCTGGGCCTGCCCGTCGAGGGGCTGTCGGAGCTGGAGCCGGCCTCGACCTCGGTGGTCTGCCTGACCAGCCCGCTGGGCATCGAGTTTGCTTTGGTCAACGCCGGGGCCCAGACCATCTCTGGCCGCCTGACCAACCAGCCGGCGGCGGTATGGATGGCGGTGCTGCTCGACGGCCAGGCGGCGGTGGTCAGCGACGACCTGGCCGAAGACCTGACGGTGGGCGACATCGCCTTTGGCCCTACCGGCCAGGCGGCGGCCCTGCGCCTTTCCACCCGCTGCCGGCTGATGTTCGTCCGCGCCCCGCGCGTTGCCCTGAACCATCGCCTGGTCGCGCCGCGCGCCCTGCGAGTGGGACGGCTGCGCGGCGAGGGCGGGGTCAAGCACATCCTGTCGGGCCTGCTGCGCTCGACCGCCGACTCGCTGGAGGACCTGACGGTCGACCAGCTGCGTCCCGTCGAGCTGGCCCTGGCCGAGTTCCTGGGCCTGTGCCTGCTGGAGGCCGGCGAGGAGCGCGGCGCGGCCTGGCCGACCGACGCCCGCAGCGCCCACCTGCAGCGCCTGCGCCAGACCATCGAGACCCTGCTGCCCGACCCCAACCTCACCATCCGCCGGGTGGCCGACGAGGAGGGGGTCTCGCCGCGCTATGTGCAGAAGCTGTTCGAGGGTGTGGAGGAGACCTTCAGCCACTATCTGCGCACCCGCCGGCTGGAGCGCTGCCGCAACGACCTGGCCAGCCCGCAGTTCGCCCGGCTGTCGATCTCGGAGATCTGCTTCCGCTGGGGCTTCAACGGCAGCGCCCATTTCAGCCGCGCCTTCCGCGACCAATACGGCTGCTCGCCGCGCGACTTCCGGCGAAGCGTCCGCGACGAGGAGCGGGTGGCGGCTTAGGCGACTTGCTCGCATCGGTTGTCCGTGGGAGACCGGACGGGGGCAAGGGGGAGCGTCGTATGCGGGCCTGGATCGTTCTCATCGCGTCGGCGACGCTGGCGGCGTGCGCGCCCAGCGACCGTGCCCCCAAGGACAAGCACTTCTCGCTGGACGGCGTCCCTTATCACTGGACCGTCGCCCATGGCGTGACCGGCGGGCTGCTGCTGATCGGGCCGGCGAGGGCGGACGGCGGCAACGTTACGCTGGTGCTGGGCTGCAAGAACCTGAAATCAGGGATGGTCGGCGCGCGCCTGGAGACGGCCAGGTCGCAGATGGAGAGCAACGAGACGATGGCTCCGGGAGACCTGATCATGCGGGCCGGCGAGCTGGTGCTGCGCACGCCGGGCAAGCCGGAAACGCCCGGAACCCTGTCGGTCGCCGGCGACATCGCCCTGCCGGCGGACTACTTCGCCACCCTGGCCAAGGCGGCCATAGTGAGCGTCGGATACGAGAACCGCGACTACGTTTTCATGGGGCCAGGCAAGGACCTGACCCGCCATTTCGAGCGCTACTGCGCCAAGCTGGACGCTCGGCAGGCGCACGAGGCGAAGGCCGGCGTTGCGCCGGCCGCCGACCCCTCCTAGCGTCGCGCCCTCGAACCGGGAGGGAGCCATCGATGAAGACGCTGCTGGCGATCGTCATGAGCCTGGGTCTGAGCGCACTGGGCGGCATATCCATCGCCAACGCCACGCCATGGCCGAACGGGGCCAAGGCGGCCGTGGCCCTGACCTATGACGACGCCCTGGCCTCGCAGCTCGACAACGCGATCCCGGCGCTCGACGCGGCGGGCCTCAAGGGCAGCTTCTTCCTGTCGGGAGTGAAGGCGGCCGACATTCCGCGTTGGCGGGCCGCCGCTGTGCAGGGCCATGAACTGGCCAACCACACGATCTTCCATGCCTGCCCGGCGGCCAACTTCCCGGCCGATCCGCGCTACGTGGCCGAGGCCTATACGCCCGCCAGCCTGCTCAAGGAGATCGAGCAGCAGAACGTCCTGCTGACCGCCATCGACGGCAAGACCCGCCACGGCTTCGCCACCCCGTGCGGGGCCAGCAAGGCCGGCGGCGTCGACTATCTCGAAGCGCTGCGGGCCTCGAACCTGGTCACCTATGCGCGCGGGGTGGTGACGACGCCGGAGGATCTGGCGGGCCGCCGGATCGATCCGATGCACGTGCCCTCGCGCGGCTTTCCCGAAGGCGTCACCGGCGCCCAGCTCATCGACTTCGCCAAGAGCGCTGCGGCCGGCGGGGGCGTGGCGGTGTTCCTGTTCCACGGCGTGGGCGGCGACTACCTGCAGGTTTCCAACCCGGCGCACCAGGAGCTGCTGGACTGGCTGAAGGCCAATCCCAAAGAGGTCTGGGTCGCGCCATTGCAGGAGGTGATGGACTGGGCGGCGGCGCATCCGTGATGGGGCGCTGACGGCTTTCAAACCTCAAGCGTGCCTTCTTTAATTTGCCTCCCTGGGCCTTGTGCCCAGGGCCCATCGCGCCGCCGCTCAAACCTTGCCAAGGCGGGCGCCGTCTGAGCGGTTGAACCATGGGTCCTGGGCACAAGGCCCAGGAAGGCGGGTTTGGTGTTGAAGCGGCAGCTCTATCCGCCCTTCGCCCGCGCCAGCCGCTCCACCGCCGCGTCCAGCACGTCATCTCCCTTGGCGAAGCACAGCCGCAGCACGCTGGTCACCGGGTCTTCGGCATAGAAGGCCGAGACCGGGATCGCCGCCACGCCGTGCTCACGCACCGCCCGCAGGGCGAAGGCGCGGTCGGGCTCGTTGATCCCCGAGGCGGTCAGGTCGATGTTGAGGAAGTAGGTGCCGCCGCTGTCCAGCACCGAGAAGCCGACGTCCCGCAGGCCCGCCGCCAGCCGATCGCGCGAGCGTTGAAGGCCGGCGGGCATGGCGTCGAACCAGTCGCCGGGCTCGTCCAGGCCGAAGGCGACGGCGGCCTGCAGGTTGGGCGGGGTGGTGAAGGTCAGGAACTGGTGAGCGCCGGCCAGCGGGCGGGCCAAGGCCGGGGCGGCGCACAGGAAGCCGACTTTCCACCCCGTCATGCCGAACATCTTGCCGGCCGAGCCGATCTTCACCGTCCGTTCGCGCATGCCGGGGAAGGTCATCAAAGACTTGTGGGCGCGACCGTCGAAGACCACGGCCTCCCAGACTTCGTCGCAGACGGCCACCACGTCGTGGCGCACGCAAAACTCGGCCAGCAGGGCCAGGTCCTCGTCGGCCATGACCACCCCGGCCGGATTGAGCGGGCTGTTGAGTACGACCAGCTTCGTCCGTTCGCTGAATATCGCCTCCAGCATCGCCCGGTCGAACCGCCAGTGCGGCGGCGCCAGGCGGACGAGGCGTGGGATCCCACCGGCCCGCCGCACCATCGGCAGGTAGGCGTCGTAGAGCGGCTGGAACAGCACCACCTCGTCGCCGGGCGAGATCAGAGAGAGAAAGGCCGCCGCCAGGGCCTCGGTCGCGCCTGAGGTGACGATGATCTCGCGGTCGGGATCCAGGTCCAGCCCCTGGGTTCGGCCGTAGTGGGCGGCCACGGCGCGGCGCAGCTCCGGCAAGCCGCGCATCGGCGGGTACTGGTTGGAGCCCTCGATCAGCACCTCTCCCGCTTTCCGCCGCAGGGCCAGCGGCCCCTGGTCGTCGGGAAAGCCCTGACCCAGGTTGATCGCCCCCAGTTCCCGGGCGAGACCGCTCATCTCCTCGAAGACGGTGACGGGCAGGTCGGCGAAGACGGGGTGGACCATGGGGGACTCGTGATGTGGCCGGCGACCTTGGCGCGGCTCTGGCGAACCGCCAAGACTTTCCGCCGCGCCGGCCCCCTCAGTCGGCTTCGCCGACAGCTCCCCCAGAGGGGGAGCATCTTGCCGGCCTAGATCCTCCCCCTCTGGGGGAGGTGGCCCGGAGGGCCGGAGGGGGGACGTTTTCAGCTTCCGAGCGGCTGGCCGATTTCCCCCACCGATCGCTGCGCGATCGCCTCCCCCACAGGGGGAGGTTCCTTCCCCCACGCAACCTGAGCCGCACCCGCGCATTTCCCTGACGCCAAGGGGTTAACAGGAGGAAGACGGCATGAACGGCGTGGGTTTCATTGGCGCGATCATCATCGGTATCTTCGCCGGATGGCTGGCCGAGAAGATCATGAAGCGCGACCACGGGCTGCTGACCAATCTGGTCGTCGGTCTTGTCGGTTCGCTGATCGGCGCCTTCCTGGCCAGCATGCTGGGCCTGGGTGCGACCGGTTGGATCGGCAGCCTGGTGGTCTCGACCGTGGGTGCGGTGGTGCTGCTGGCCCTGCTGGGCCTGTTCCGCCGACGCGCCTGATGCGGCGTCTTCTGCTGGTCGCCGCGGGCGCGGCGGCGCTGAGCCTGGCGGCCTGCGGCGAGCGGGCCAAGCTCGACGTGGCCGCAGGCACGGGCGCCAACCCGCAGCTGCCGGCGCCGAAGAAGACTCTGCTGCCGACGGTCAACATCGCGCCGGCCAAGGGCTGGCCGGCCGGCGGAGCGCCCCGTCCGGCCGAGGGCCTGGCGGTGCAGGCCTTCGCCGACAAGCTGGATCATCCGCGCTGGATCCACGTGCTGCCCAATGGCGACGTGCTGGTCGCCGAGACCAACGCCCCGCCCAAGCCCGAGGACGGCAAGGGGCTGAAGGCCAAGATCCAGGGCCTGGTGATGAAGCGGGCCGGCGCGGTGACCAAGAGCGCCAACCGCATCACCCTGCTGCGCGACGTCAACGGCGACGGCGTCGCCGACCTGCGCTCGACCTTCCTGTCGGGCCTGAACTCGCCGTTTGGCATGGCCCTGGTCGGCGAAACCTTCTACGTGGCCGACACCGACGCGGTGCTGGCCTTCCCGTACAAGGAAGGCGAGACCGCCATCACCGCGCCGCGCCGGCGGGTGACCGACCTGCCGGCCGGGCCGCGCAACCACCACTGGACCAAGAGTCTGATCGCCAGCCCCGACGGGACGCGGCTCTACGCGACCGTCGGCTCCAACAGCAATGTCGCCGAGAACGGCCTGGCCGAAGAAGAGGGCAGGGCCGCCATCTGGGAAATCGATGTGGCCACCGGCGCCAAGCGGCTGTTCGCCACCGGCCTGCGCAATCCCAACGGCATGGGCTGGGAGCCGACCTCCGGCGCGCTGTGGACCGTGGTCAACGAGCGCGACGAGATCGGCAGCGACCTGGTGCCCGACTACATGACCTCGGTGCAGGACGGCGGGTTCTACGGCTGGCCTTACAGCTACTACGGCCAGCACGTGGACGCGCGGGTGAAGCCCCAGCGGCCGGACCTGGTCGCCCGGGCGATCAAGCCGGACTACGCGCTGGGGCCGCACACCGCTTCGCTGGGCTTTACCTTCGACGCCGCGTCGGCGTTCCCCGCGCCGCTGAAGGGCGGGGCGTTCATCGGCCAGCACGGGTCGTGGAACCGCAAGCCCCACAGCGGCTACAAGGTGGTCTTCGTGCCCTTCGCGGGCGGCAAGCCGTCGGGCCCGCCCCGCGACGTGCTGACGGGCTTCCTCAACGCCGACGGCGAGGCCCTGGGGCGGCCGGTGGGCGTGGTGTTCGACAAGCGCGGCGCGCTGCTGGTGGCCGACGACGTCGGCGACGTCATCTGGCGGGTCTCGCGGCGCTGATCCGATTCACCCGGAAAATGCCTTCGGCGCCCAAAAGCCGGGCGTTCGCGCGCGCCTCCGATCCGGCTCCAGTGGCGAGGCGTTGTCATTCACAACTTCAGTGATGGAAATCATAACCATCGATATCAGTGTATTTCTAAAGTGAATCCATAAAACTATTAAATAGAATACATGTCTTTCGGTCAGGATATAACGACCGAACTGTGACGAACTAATGTTCGGCCCATGATCTTCGGCGGCTAACTATTGCTGTCGAAGGCGGCTTTGCCGGGAAAATTGGGTGGAAAGTCGATCGGCGAGGCGCATTCGCGCTTCTTCGGCGCCTTCCGCGTCTTAAAGACCCCGTCAGGGCGGGAGCTTCGCGAGGGGCGAAGTTTCCACGCAAACCTATCCATGGGGGCATATTCTAGATGCTTGATCGCAAGTTGCTGCTGGCGTCGTCGGTGATCGCCGGCCTGGGGCTGGCGCCCGTCGGCGCGTGGGCCCAGGCCCAAGTTCCGGCCAAATCCGACAAGGCCGCGGCCTCGAACGCCGACGACGCCGTCGATGTGGAGGCCATCGTCGTCACCGGCTCGCGCATCAAGCGCAACGCCTACAACAGCGCCTCGCCGATCCAGGTGATCACCTCGGAACAGAGCGAACTCGAGGGCCTGGTCAACACCACCGAGATCATCCAGAGCTCGTCGCTGGCCAGCGGCTCGTTCCAGGTGGCCGACGAACTGACGGGCTACAACGTCACCGGCGGTCCGGGCGTGAACACCATCTCGCTGCGCGGCCTGGGGGCCAACCGCACCCTGGTGCTGCTGAACGGCCGTCGCCTGACGCCGTCGGGCGTGCGCGGCACGGTCGGCCCGGTCGACCTCAACACCATTCCCAACGCCATGATCGACCGCGTCGAGATCCTCAAGGACGGCGCCTCGTCGATCTACGGCTCGGACGCGGTGGCCGGCGTCGTCAACTACATCACCAAGACCGACTATGACGGCGGCCGCGTGCGGGTCTACGGCAACGCGCCCTTCGCCAAGGGCGGCGGCGGCCAGGAGTATTCGGCCGAAGCTTCGTGGGGCAAGACCTTCGAGCGCGGCTATCTCAGCGCCTCGGCCAGCTATTACAAGCAGAACGCCCAGCGTCGCGGCGACCGCGACTATACCAGCTGCTCGGCCGACAACTACTACAGCACCACCACCGGCGCCCGCGTCGACCTGACCGACCCGGCCACCGGCGACTACAAGTGCTTCAACCAGATCAACAACGTCGCCTACACCAGCGGCTACGGCGGCTACTTCCAATACATGCAGCCGGGCACGAGCTATTCGTACACCGGCAACACCGCGCCGGGCTTCGTGGCCAGCAACGCCGCCTTCGCCAACCTGGCCCGCGTGGCGCGCGCCAACTACCCGGAGACCTACCGCGTCGCCAACTACGACTCGTCGGTCTGGCAGCGAGCCACGGTCATCAGCCCGGTCGAGCGCGCCAGCTTCTACGTGACCGGCGGCTATGACCTGGGCGCCGGCGTCGAGGCCTATGGCGAGTTCCTTTACAACCGCCGCAACTCCGAACAGAACGGCGCCCGCCAGCTGTTCCCGACCGTCAGCACCACCAACCCGAACAACATCTTCGGCGCGGCCGGCGGCACGGCCTATCCGGTCATCGCGGTGGCCTACGACTCGATCCAGAAGGTCGACTACTACCGCGGCCTGGGCGGCCTGCGCGGCGACTTCAAGTTCCTGGAAGGCTCCAAGCTGGGCTTCCTGAGCGGCTGGGACTGGGACGTCTACGGCCAGTACGGCAAGTCGGACGGGACCTATTCGGTCAGCTCGATCAACAGCGACGCCATCGCCGCCACCACCGCGGCGGGCTCGTACTGCAACCAGTCGCTGGTGACGATCTCGGGCGGCGACTGTTCGACCCTGCCCACGGGCATCCCGTGGTTCAGCTCGCGCGTCATGGCCGGCCAGTTCACCGACGCCGAGAGGGCCTTCCTGTTCGGGGTCGACGTCGGCCACACGACCTACGAGCAGTCGCTGGTCGAGGCCAGCTTCTCGGGCGAACTGTTCAGCCTGCCGGCCGGCAAGGTCGGGGCCGCCTTCGGCTTCACCTGGCGTCACGACGACTTCGACGACAGCCCGGGCACGGCGTCGCTGAACAACAACAACTGGAACCTGACCCGCGCCGGCCACACCTTCGGCACGGACACGACGACGGAAGCCTTCGCCGAAATCGACGTGCCGGTGCTCAAGGACCTGTTCCTGGTCAAGAGCCTGGACCTGCAGGTCTCGGGCCGTCACACCGAGGTCGACAGCTACGGCGACAGCGACACCTACAAGATCGGCGTGAACTGGCAGATCACCCCGACCTGGCGCCTGCGCATGAGCGACGGCACCTCGTTCCGCGCCCCGTCGCTGTATGAACTCTATCTCGCCGACCAGACCGGCTACAGCGTCGCCGACCCCTGCATCCTCTACGGCAGCAGCGGCGCCAGCCAGACCATCGTCACCAACTGCGCCGCCCAGGGCGTGTCGGCCACCCAGGCCAGCTACTCCACCCTGGTCACGGCCGGCGGCGGCAAGGGCATCCTGAAGGCCGAGACCTCGGAATCGAAGACCATCGGCGTGGTGTTCACCCCGAGCTTCATCAACCTGAAGGTCGCGGTCGACTATGCCGACATCGACATCAGCAACGAGATCACCCAGTTCGGCGCGGCCAAGATCGCCTCGCGCTGCTACGAGTCGGTGGGCCTCTCCAGCCCGTTCTGCCAGCTGGTGACGCGCGACCCGACCACGCACCTGCTGACCCTGGTCAAGAACGACTACGTCAACGTCGCCTCGCAGAAGAGCCGCGCGATCGACCTGACCACCGACTACCGCCACGACTTCGACAACGGCGGGCAGCTCTATTTCAACAGCCAGTTCAGCTGGCAGCTGCAGGACACCTCGAACCTGTTCGGCGAGACCGAGGAGGACGACTACAACGGCACGACCTACATCTACGACGGTCCGGACTTCTCGGGTAAGGCCAGCCTGTCGTACCGCAAGGGGCCGTGGACCTACACCTGGTCGTCGACCATCACCGGCAAGGCCTCGGACGCCGAGATCCTCGGCGACACCGTCGGCAGCGCCAAGTACGCCACCTCCACGAGCTACGACTACGTGGTCGGCTCGACGTACTACAAGTACGTCCACGTGAAGTACCACACCGAGTTCATGGCCTATCACAACGTCTCGGCCCGCAAGGTGATCGACGACAAGACGACCATGACCTTCGGCGTGCAGAACCTGTTCGACGAGGCCCCGCCCTCGATCTCGAGCAGCTATCGCGTCGGCAATTCGGAGATCTGGGGCTACGAACTGCGGGGCCGCCGCGGCTTCCTCAGCATCGAGCGCAGCTGGTAAGCGCACCCCGGTCTGAAAGCCGGAAAGGCCGTCGCCCTCGCGGGCGGCGGCCTTTTCTTTTCAAGTTCCTCCCTCGCTTTAGCGGGGGAGGTGGCGCGCTGCGGATACGCAGCGTGACGGAGGGGGCGACCGCCGCCGCAGCGCCCAGTCTTGCCCCCTCCACCGCTTCGCGGTCCCCCTCCCCCGCAGGCGGGGGAGGAGCAGGTCAACCACGAAAAAGGCCGCCGACCCGAAGGTCGGCGGCCCGTTTCAGATCCCGAAGGAGCTTGGGAAGAACTAGTCTTCCTTCACGCGCTTCTTGCGGAACGACGGGTTCAGGGTCTGCTTGCGCAGGCGGATGTTCTTCGGGGTCACTTCCACCAGTTCGTCTTCCTCGATGTAGGCGATGGCCTGCTCGAGGGTCATCTTCCGCGGCGGGGTCAGGCGGATCGACTCGTCCTTGCCCGAGGCGCGGACGTTGGTCAGCTGCTTGGCCTTCATCGGGTTGACGTCCATGTCATCCGAGCGGGCGTTTTCGCCGATGATCATGCCCTGGTACGTCTTCTCGCCGGCGCCGACGAACATGGTGCCGCGCTCTTCCAGGTTCCACAGCGCGTAGGCCGCGGTTTCACCGTCCGAGTTGCTGATCAGCACGCCCTTGCGCTGCTGGTCGATGGCGCCCTTGTAGGCTTCGTAGTGGCTGAACACGCGGTTCAGCACGCCCGAGCCGCGCGTGTCGGTCAGGAACTCGCCCTGGTAGCCGATCAGCGAGCGCGACGGAGCGGTCAGCTGGATGCGGGTCTTGCCCGCGCCCGACGGACCCATGTCCTTCAGCTCGGCCTTACGCAGCGACAGCTTCTCGATGACGATGCCCGAGAATTCGTCGTCGACGTCGATCATGACGTCTTCCATCGGCTCGAGGCGCTTGCCGGTTTCCGGATCGGCCTGGAACACGACGCGCGGACGCGAGATCGAGACCTCGAAGCCTTCGCGGCGCATGTTCTCGATCAGGACGCCCAGCTGCAGTTCGCCGCGGCCCGACACTTCATAGGCGTCGCCTTCGGTGCTCTCGGTCACGCGGATGGCGACGTTGGACTCGGCTTCCTTCAGCAGGCGGTCGCGGATGACGCGCGACTGGACCTTGTCGCCTTCGCGGCCGGCCAGCGGGCTGTCGTTGACCGAGACGGTCATCGAGATGGTCGGCGGGTCGATCGGCTGGGCCGGCAGGGCCTCGGTGACTTCCATGGCGCACAGGGTGTCGGCCACGGTCGCCTTGGACATGCCCGCGATGGCGACGATGTCGCCGGCTTCGGCGCCCTCGTCGATCGGCTGGCGCTTCAGGCCGCGGAAGGCCAGCACCTTGGTGATGCGGCCGCGCTCGATTTCCTTGCCGTTGCGGTCCAGGGCGTGGATGGCCATGCCCGGGACGGCCTTGCCGCTCTCGATACGGCCGGTCAGCAGGCGGCCCAGGAACGGGTCGCTTTCGATCAGCACGTTCAGGATCTGGAACGGCTCGTCCTTCTTGGCGATCTGCTTGGGTTCCGGCACGTGGCGGACGATCAGGTCGAACAGCGGGGCGAGGTTGTCACTGGGCACGTTCATGTCCAGCGTGGCCCAGCCCGAACGGCCCGAGGCGTAGATGTGCGGGAAGTCCAGCTGCTCGTCCGTGGCGCCGATGGCGGCGAACAGGTCGAAGGCGGCGTTGTGCACGCGGTCCGGGTCGGCGTGGGCGCGGTCGACCTTGTTGATGCAGAGGATCGGGCGCAGGCCCATCTTCAGCGCCTTGGTCAGCACGAACTTGGTCTGCGGCATGACGCCTTCTTCGGCGTCGATCAGCAGGACGCAGCCGTCCACCATGCCGAGGATCCGCTCGACTTCGCCGCCGAAGTCGGCGTGGCCGGGGGTGTCGATGATGTTGATGCGGGTTTCGCCCGCTTCACCGTTCCAGAGCACGCTGGTGCACTTGGCCAGGATGGTGATGCCGCGCTCGCGCTCCTGGTCATTGGAGTCCATGGCGCGTTCGGTCGTCGCCTCATTGGCGCGGAACACGCCCGACTGGGCCAGCAGCTGGTCGACGAGGGTGGTCTTGCCATGATCGACGTGCGCGATGATGGCGATATTTCGCATGGACATGGGAGGACGGCGGGCTTTCGGAGAAAATCGGATGAGACGCTGCGCGCGTCAGGCGCGCGGCTTTTACGCGACTGCGCTGCGTTTATCCACCCCGTGCGTAAGGCGCCTTATGTCGCGGTTACCGGTGTCATCTCTCAAACCCTTATTCCTACCGGGTTTGAGGTGGTTTCGGGCGGGTGTCGTTTCTTTGGCAACTAATGCTGCAGCGCAACAATGCCTATTTTATGGTCAAGCTTGAAGATCGGCGTTCTCCGATCCTTGCTGTGCATAGGGTTGCTTCATGTTGACGCGGAAAATTCGACAACGTTGTCCAACTTTCCGCTTGCTCGATTTCGCAGCGCACCCTATAAGCAAGGTGTGAGGCGGCGCTGCCGCCTCTGCCCTTCCTGGGCGTTTCCTCCCTAATGAACTAGCCCGGCCTTACCGCCGGGCTTTTTTTTTGGCCTGAGCCCGACGGGGCGCGAGTTTGCAGCCCTTTGCGGCGGTTTGCGGGCGGCGAGGCCGCCGCGCCGGCCCCATTTCCCCTACTTCAGCGCCGTCCAGTCCATTCGCGTCAGCTGTGTCGTCAGCTGCTCGACGTGCGCGGCCAGCACGGCCAGGCCCTCGGTCGGTTCGCGGGTCGTCTCGTTCATGTAGAGCGCGCGGTTGATCTCGATCTGCAGCGCGTGGGTGCGGCGGGCGGGGCGGCCGTAGTGCTCGGTGGTGTAGCCGCCGGCATAGGGGCTGTTGCGGGCCACGCGATAGCCCAGGGCCTCCAGCGCCTCCTCGACCAGCTTGGTCAGGTCCGGCGCGCAGGCCGCGCCGAAGCGGTCGCCCAGTACGATGTCGCACGGGCCGCCCGCCCGCGCCCGCGTGCCGCGCGTGGCCGCCGCCGGCATCGAGTGCCAGTCGATCAGCACGGCCAGGCCATGGGCGGAACGGGCCTGGGCCAGCAGGCGGTCGAGCATGTCGTGATAGGGGCGGTGGCCGTACTCGACCCGGGCCTTGGCCTCCTCGAAGGTCAGCTTGCGCACATAGATCGGCCGGCCGTCGGCGACGCGGGCGATCGCCCCCAGGCCGGCGGCGACGCGCGCGGTGCGCCCCCGGGCGAACTCCGGCAGGGCGTCGTCCTCGAACATCGCCGGATCCAGTTCCCACGGGTCGCGGTTGAGGTCGATATAGGCGCGGGCCAGGCGCGAGCGGATCGTCGCCACGCCCCGCATCGGCGCGCCGGCGATCAGCCGGTCGACGAAGGCGTCCTCCGAGCCTTTCAGCACTGCTTCGGGCAGGCGGGCGGCGGCCATCATCTCCGATGGATAGAGAGCGCCCGAATGGGGGGAGGCGAACACCACGGGCGTGGGCGGCGGCGAGCCGTCCGGCGCGGCCCGCACGGCCTCGAACGCCGGCTCGCGCCCGGGCGCGCCGCCGGCGCTGCTCGAGGCGGAGGCCGTCGCCGGCGTGATCGGGTCCCATGCGTTCATGCGTCACATAGTCGAGGGCGCCGGGCTTGCGGTCAAATGCCCTCGCGCCCTGTCGTATCTGTGGACGGTCTGCGTCGGTTCACCGGCGATTTACCGTCCCGGACATAAGATTCGGCTTTCCAGAGACGAGCTCCAACGGACACGTAAGCGACATGGCCCGCATCCTCCTCGCCGAAGACGACGACTCGCTGCGGGGCTTTCTTGCCCGGGCGCTGGAACGGGCCGGCTTCGAAGTCACCGCCTGCGCCGATGGCGAAGAGGCTGTCAGCCATCTCGAGCATCCGTGGGACCTGCTGCTGACCGACATCGTCATGCCCGGCATGGACGGCATCGAAGTGGCGCGCCAGGCCGCCGCCCGCGACCCGGCCCTGCGCATCATGTTCATCACCGGCTTCGCCGCCGTGGCCCTCTCGGCCCAGGACCGCGCGCCGGCCGGCGCCAAGGTGCTGTCCAAGCCCGTCCACCTGCGCGACCTCGTTTCCGAGGTCGAAAAGATGATGGCGGCGTAGGGCGCGAAAAAGTTTTCAAGGCGGCTTGCGCGACGCGAAAGCCGCCGCTATACCCCCACACCTTCCCGGCCGGGACGCCTTCACGAAGGCGCTTCGGATCGCTTCGGCGGACGCGTAGCTCAGCGGGAGAGCACTACGTTGACATCGTAGGGGTCACAGGTTCAATCCCTGTCGCGTCCACCATCCCCCTTTCTTCAATGAAATCAAGCGCTTAGCGCTATTTGGGCTAATCGGGCCACACGGCCTTTCGGCCGTTGCTTCCCTAAATGCTTCCCAGAATGGCGCTGGCTAAACACCTGCAAATCCTAGAACAGCGTCGCCTGCGCTGCTGCCGGGGATAGCTCGAGGCCGTTGCTGATCAGCAGCTCAGGGGCGTCGCCGGCGGCATTGCCGATCGAGTAGGTGGTGGTCACCGGCAGGACCTCGGCCCATGCGAACGCCGCTCGCACGTCCGGCACGTCGTTGAGTGACAGCAGGAAGCGGCCGCGGATTCCGCGCAGTAGTTCGGCCAGGCGCTCGAAGTCGGCCCGGGCGAAGAGCCCGGAGCCATAGTCATCTTCCGAGCCCCAGTACGGCGGATCCAGATAGAAGATCGTGCCGGCGCGGTCATAGCGCGGGATGAACTCCGACCAGTCCATGTGCTCGATGACGACGCCGGCGAGGCGGTCGTGGATCCTCATCAGGCGCTGCTCCAGCCGGCCGAGGTCGAAGTTGTGCGCCCTGACCGGATCGACCCCGAAGGTGCGGCCCTTGACCTTGCCGCCATAGCCCAGACGCTGCAGGTAGAGCGTCCTGGCCGCCCGCTCGATATCGGTCAGGTCCTGGGCCCGCGTGCCCTGCAGGCGGTCGAACTCTGGCCTCATGGCCGGCCGCCAGCGCAGTTCGCGCAGCAGCGCCTCGGGATGGCCGCGCAGCACCCGGAAGAGGTTCACGACGTCGCCGGCGGCGTCGTTGATCACCTCGAGCTCAGGCCGGAGCGTTCGGCGCAGGAACACCCCGCCCATGCCAACGAACGGCTCGCAGTACGCGGCGTGGGGCGTCGTTGCGAGGATGGCGCAGATCCGCTTAGCCAGGTGGCGCTTGCCGCCGATCCAGGGGGCGGCCGGCTCCGCGGGTGGAACCGAGGTGAGAACATTGTGAGAACAAACCAATTGCGGGAGCTCCTGTGGACGCGTAGGAGTCCGCGCCCCGGGCTGGGGGCGGACGGGCCGTCGGCGATCGACGGCGGTGCGTGACGAGGGAGCGACTCGTCGGTGGGGCGCGTTGGCGCGCGCCTTGCCCCGTCCCTGACCGGGTGGGGAATTCGGATCGGAGGAGACCGCCGATGGCGATCACGGGACCTCGGCCGGGCGATAGGGACGACCTCGGCTGGAACGATGGCGTGAAGATCAAGCACCGGCCGCCGACCTGGCTGGGCGAGCTCTTGGTCGAGGCGGTCTACAAGGAATGGTCCTACGGCGTGCGCTGCGAAGCCTGCGGCTGGCGCGACCGGATCTACACCGATCGGATCCTGCAGATGTTCGGCCGTTGGCCGTTCGCCTCGATGTCGGACTTATGGGCCCGCGCCAAGTGCCCGGCCTGCGCGGTAGTCGGCATTCACGGGTGCACCCTGGGCGGATACAGCACGACGCCGACGCCCGATGAGCAGACGCTGTCGACCTGGGCGGTCAGCGCCCAGCGCCTGCGGATCCGCGCCGCAATCTATGGCTGGGCGCCCGAGATCGCCGAGGCGTGGATCGACGACATCGAGCGCTGGAAGACCGAGATGGGGATCGATCTGATCCGCCGGCAGCGCCAGGAGTGGTGGGCGGCGCGGCAGCAGGCGGTCGATCGGCGCGGGTGACGCATGGCCGACATGGATCCGCGTACCGGCAAGCTCGCCTGGCTGCGGATCCAGTGCGCCTGCGGCTACCAGGTCACCTGGCCCAAGGCGACGATCCGCCGGCGATGCGGCGACTGGATGCGGCCCTACGAGGTGCGCAGCAAGCTGCGCTGCACGTGCTGCGGGAAGAAGGGTGGGCCCCACGTGTCAGTCGCTGGCGATCGACGTTAGGCGAGGGCGGTGGATAACCGTCCTCCGTTCACAGGAACGTTTCAGGAACGATCCTTGCTAGTCCCGGAAATGCGGGTGAGCATTAGGGCGGGCGCAAAAAGCCCGCTGAAAACCGAGGACTGAGATGATGGACATCACCATCACAATCCCCGGCCTTCTGGTGCTCGCGGCGATCGCTCTGCTGATCGGCGCCGCGGCACTCAAGCGCTGAGGTAAACCTCGACGGTGGCTGGCACCACCGTCGAGGTGACCCGCACCACATAGAAATGCGGATCCGCCCGGAGATCAAGACGCGGGCATGCGCCCGCGTCTTTCGGCATGGCCTTCATCCCCAGAAATCGGTCACCTTCGACAACCCTTCAGCACCGGTCGCACCAACTTGAGCCAAGCCTCCCGCTGCACCCGGCCGGCCGCCAGCAGCTGGAACCGGTCTTCGGCTCCCGCGGCCGCTTTCAGCTTGGCGTCGGTGTCGACGTACTCCGGCTCGTCTCCGAGCCCGGCCGGCACGCAGGAGACCGCCACAGGCACCTTGACCTCCACGGTGCGGACGATCGGCTCCGGAGCCGCGGCATGGGTGCAGGCGGCGAGGCTCAGGCCAGCGACGACGATCAGGATGGCTCGTTTCATTTCAGGCTCTCCAGCAGGCGACGATCGGCCTCGATCACCCGGGCGCAGGTGTCGAAGCCGTCCAGGGGCTTCATCAAAGCGGCGACCTTGGCCTCAGCCTGCGCCGCGTCGCGCTGGGCGGCGGTCAGGGCCTTGGAGGCCGCCGCCAGCCGCTCGGCGCTAGCCTTGCCGGCGGCGTCGACCTGGGCGTTCTGGTCCCGCAGGCTGGTCTCCAGCGTCGCCTGATTGGCTTTGCACGCGCCGAGGCGGGCGGCCCAGCCGGTGACCGGCGTCTCGATCGACGCCCTGGCTTGGTCGCGATCGGCCCGCGCGGCCTTCAGCTGCGCCTGGCCGAAGACAACCGCGCCGGCCAGGCCAAGAGCCGCGACGCCGCCGGCGATGGCTGCGATCTGCCAGCCGGCGGTCCGGATCTTGTCGAACAGGCTCACGACCGCGCCTCCAGCAAGCCGCTTCGCGTGCCCCGGCTGTCGATCGTCAGGAACTGGCCGCGGCGCTTGGGATCGAACGACAGATGCACCCACACGCCGTGCTCGTGGATCAGCTGGTCGAAAGTGATGCTTGAGCGCGCGATCTTCTCGGCGACCTGCAGCGGCGAGCCGAATGCGGGGCACTGGAAATCGACGGCCCATCCCTCGAGATGGGCGCTCGTCTTGGCGCCGCCGGCGGCGCGGTTCACCGCTGGCGACCGATAGGCGCTGGTGACCCTGATCGGCTTCTCGCCGAGGGCGAGGCGCACGCGCTCCATCTGATAGGCGACGGTGCGCAGTCGGGCCAGGATGTCGGGCGGCGGTTCGTTCGACAGGCCCAGGCGACGCGCGTTCTCGGACACGGTCAGTTCGGCCAGCGAGAAGTGCTCGCTCAGCTGCATGGCAGGCTCCTTTTGGATGAAAGACATGCGAGCGGCGCTCGCATGGGGGATCAGTCGCCCCGTGAGATCCCGAACTTGGCCGGCCCGGCCTCGGCCGAGACCTTGCCCACCCACGGGCTCGCCAGGGCGAAGATCAGCACGCCGATGCAGGCCATGCCGCCCAGGGCGATCCAGCCCAGGAACTTGACGCGCAGCAGCGCCGTCGCTTCAGGCCACACGCCCCACCAGGTGAGGATCCCGATGACCAGGAAGACGACGGCCATCAGGCCGCCGCCGGCGGCGAACAGCGCCCAGATCGCCCCGGTCGTCGGACGACTGACCTTGACGCTGTCAGGCGTGCCTTCTCCAGTCACGGCGCCGGCGACCGCCTGGGCGGCCTTCTCGAGGTCGGCGCTCATTGCTCGCCGCCCATCGTCACCAGTCGGTCGCCAGGCCCGACCTCGAGGGCTTCGAAGGTGAGGGGTTCTGGAATGCCGTGCCTGGCCAGGACGCGACGATAGATGTCGAGCCGCTGCTCCAGCTGGCGCACGCGGCCGCGCTCGACGGCGAGCTCGGCGTCCTTGCCGGCGATCATGCGCGTGTGTTCCTGCTGCATCTCACGCATCTCCTGACGAACCTCGTCGACCTCGGCGGCCAGGCGAGCGATCTCCTCGCGCAGCGTCCGGATCACCTCGGCGGCGGCCTCCTGGGCGTAGCGGGCGAGATCCAGCTTGCTCGCCGCCTCGGCGGCCGCCGCGGCGGTCTGGTCGTTACGGCGCTTGTCGCGCGCCTCGATGAGCACGCGGAGCGCGGCCCAAGCGCCGCCCACCGCCAGGGTGAAGTGCGCCCAATACTTCTCGATCGCGGTCGGTAGATCCACGGCGGGCCCCCGCCGCGGTCAGCGCGGCACAGTGTTGGTGTTGGGTCAGCGCTGATCGCGCACGGTGCGGGCTACGGCTGCAGCAGTTTTTGTGCTCAGGTGGCGGCCGAAGAGGCCTGGGCAAAATCACTCGAAAGGGGCGCTGCGTGACGATCCAGCTTGGCACGGTCTATGACCATGACGCCCCCTTCTACCTTGAGACGCGCGAGGCTCTGCTCGAGGTCGTCGGAGCCGTGGAAGAGGCCGAGCTTATGGCGCTGGCAGGGCCCAACGAGGCCCTGCAGATCATCGCCGATACGCCCGGGTGGCTCCAGTTGCTCGGCGCGTTCATCGCCGGCAACTACCTCGCTGGCGGGCTTAAGAAGGCTGGCGAGCGACACGTCGAGGCCCTTGAAAAGGCCGCCATCGCCGGCGTCAAACGCCTGGTCGCCGCGATCAACGAGGCGCGGGCGAACGCTCGCACGGTGTCGTTTGGTTGGAAGAGCGTCGGCGTCATCAACATGCTCAGCCGGCCGGTGGCTTTGGATCTGCCGAGCGCCGATGACCCCTCCTCCGAACTCAACGCTCCGCTGACGCCGCAGCAGGTCGCGGAGTATCTCTGGGTGGCGGCTCAGGTCTCGCCCCACGTCGAGGCCCTGGTGGAGCGGGAGGTTCCGCCAGACTTTATCGAGGTCACCTTGGCGAGCGACCGCTCCTACGTTGTAGTCACCACGATCGAGCATGGCGTTGTAACGGAGACCCGCATCCCGCTTCCAAGGGCGCAGGACTAGCCGCTCGGCGGAACCTGAGCGCCGGTCAGGGCGAAAGACGGTGCGGCCGCCGTCTGCCATTCGGTGGTCAGCTGTTTCAGGTTGCGAACCAGCAGCGACAACAGCACGCCAAGGCTATTGAGCCCCTGGCCCGAAACGGCCGGCTGCGCCTCCAAGACCGCCAGCAGCTCGGGCAGGGTCTTGCTGGCCCCGTCGCGCATCACCGCCACCAGGGCGGGCGTGAACTGGGCGGTGACGGTGAGGGCGTTCGCCAGGGCCAGGGCCTGGGCGCGATTGGCCATCTCGGCGGCCAACTCCTCGTCGGTGACGGTGGAAAAGTCGAGCGGCATGGTCACCCCTTCCTCAGAACTGGTTGCGGTCCGCGCCGCCGCCACCGCCGGCGCGCGGGCTGCGTTTCCGCGACCTGTGCAGCAGCAACAGCACGGCGATCAGCACCGCGATCGCGACGCCGATGATGGCGATTGTGGCCATGGAATTTCTCCTATCCGAGGTGAATGGCGGTGAACTTGAGGTTCGAAAGCGTGATCGGGCCGGCCACATAGTGCAGGCGCAGGAAGAGCTTTCGCGGGCCGTTGCGGGTGTTTGGCTTGAACACCTGGTCGACGATCTTTCCGGTCGCGCCGCCCAATGTCGGCCCAAAGCCATCAAGCAGGATGAGCGGATCCGAACCGTTCGGCGCGGCGCTGATGATCTGGATCGAGCTGTTGTACGAGCCCGATCCGCTGTGGAGGTAATCGAGCGACAACACCCAGGAGCCGCCGTCGACGACATAGGGAAATTCGACGACGGCAATGTCGTAATCCCCTGCCGCCGAGAAGGTCTGGCTGGAGATCGAGGCCTGACGCGCCGCCGAGGTACGCAAGACTGCTCCGCTCATGAACGGAGCGTCGGTCGAGCGGTAATACCAGGCGTTGGCCTTGGTCATTGCCGACAAGGCAGTACCGGCCGCCCCGATCCATTCGAGCAGGTTGGCCGACGGCGCGCCGAATGCCGCCCCTTTGGCAACGACATGCAGCTGGGGTCCGGTGGTCGTCTGCTCCGTATCGGTCACGTCGTCGAAGACGGTGTTGTCGCCGGTAAGGATCTGCTTTGCACTGATCATCACCTGGCTGGAGCCATGGCTGTCCGAAACGAGCTCGAGCCGGGCGATGCCACCAGCATCGGACACCAATGCCAGGCGACCAACAGCAAGTTTCGCCGTCGCGTCGGCTAGCGCATCACCCTGGATGCCGACCATCACGTCCAGGTCGTCGATCGATGCCTGAGCGCTCGACCGGAAACCGGCGAACTCGGAGCTCAGGGTCGCATTGGCCAGGAGCGCGGCTTCGGCCTTGGCGTCTCCAGCCTTTACGGCCGCGTCGACCGGGTAGATGTCGGCCACCATGAAGTCGATCGTCTTGGCCGTCACCGCGCCGAAGACGGAAAAGCCTCCCATGGCCCAGAAGTTGACACCGACGGTCTCGCTGATCTCGATGACCTTGGTGAAGCGCCGAACACCGGCGAGTGACGCGGAGACTGCGCCGCCGTTGTCGGGGTCGGTGTCAAAATCGATGAAGCCGACTGGTGCGCCGGTGCTGACGAGAGAGACGTAGATGCCGGCGCCGGTCCATGCGCTGGCGCTAGCCTGCCCCTCAATGACCCATCGGCCACGGGTCAGCGTAATCTGCTGCACAAAGCCCGCCTCGACCCCGGCCGCGATCGTCAGTCGAGCAGCGAAGTTCGCCCCTTGCCCGGGCTGGCGCGTCGCAGTTGAGCCAGCACCATAACTGCTCCAGCCATCAGGAAGACCGGCGGCCGCCGAGTAGGCTCCGAACCGGCCATTGGCGACCACTGACCCACCTTGCTGCATAGACACGCCTACGCGCGTCGTCAGGGCGGCAAGCGCGCTTTCGGTGTTGAACTGAGCAAGCTCAGCGCTGGTCAGGCGGGCCATCGCGCTTCGCTGGGTGGCTCTGTCGTTGAAGGGCAGCGGCGTGCCATAGTTGGCCATGATCGAGGTCACTGCGCCGCCCGGAAAGCCGGCCGGAACGCCGATGACGACGCGAAACTGGTTCACGCCGGAGGCTGGCGTGGTCGCGGTGAACGAGGGGCGAAGATCAAAGAAGTCGGTGTTGGAACGGTTCAACGTCGTGGGATAACCGCCGCCAATTCCAACCCGGGCGCCGGAAAGATACCAGTCGACATAGAATGACAGCCGGGCCGTGAGGCTATCGCCAGGATCTCCATTCAGTCCGAAGCCCAGCATCACGCTCGGATAGACCGAGTAGAGGTCACTGCTCATGAAGATGGCGGCGCCCGTGGTGTTGGCCGGGATGACCCAGTAGCTGAGGATTGAAGCGCTGGATCCAGGCACGATCGCCGGGTTCGAGGCCGACCAGCCCTTGCGCGGATCCGATGCGGTGCTGGCCGAAGCATCACCGTTTACAAGCAGGTTCGGCAGGCTTCGGTTCTTGGCCTCCAATGACTGGATCCGGCCAACCGCAGAGCTGCTCTGACCATCCAAGATCGCGATCTGGTCGCTGAACGAGGCGCTCTGCCCCTCTAGCGCACCGATCCGGCTGATGGCGCCACCGGATGCGAAGAGGCTCGCCAAGGCAGCGTCCGCATCGCCTGCCGCTGCCGTTGCTTTGCCGTCGATGGCCGCGATGCTCGCCAGGAAGCTCGGCGTCGCCTGACCACCTACATGCGCAGTGTCATTTGCTGTGTGGCTTCCGGTGACATCAGCGCCGTCCTCGGGCCGCTTGCCGTCGTCGTCGGTGACGCCCGACCACGGGGTGGATGTCGCCTCGCTGGCGGTCGAGCCCGTAGTGGTCAGCGCGATCCAGCCAGAAGGCTGCACCTCGCGCGACGGGTCGGCCTGCGGGATCAGGCGACCTTCCATCGCTAGGGCCGAACCGACGCCGTTCGTGGCGATCATCTTGCCTTCGGCGATCGCCTCGGCCGTGCTGGCCGTGGTCGCCGCCACCTCCGCCTCCCCCGCGCGGCGCAGCTCGAGCCTGATGCCCGTGACCGCAAGATCGACCGGCGTCGCCCATGTGGCCGTCACGATCGGTGTTTCCGATCCGTCGTTGCCGATCGCCTTGCCCGAAAGGATAGAGACGTCGGCCAAGCTCAGAGCGGCTGGAGGAGCCGCTTCCGGCGGCAAGGTCGCCCCCGGCGTGATCTCGTCGGCGATCGACCAGGTATAAGCGGATGACGAGATCTCGCGCAGGGCCAGCGTCTTGCGCCAGGTCGGCGCGCGCGACCAGGCCTCGACGCGGTATACGACCCGGCCGCCGCCATGGCGTCGGTCGGACGTCCAGCCGACCCAGTCGCCCTCTTCTAGGCCCGCAAAGCGCGGCGGTAGCACGATGGTGGCTCGGCGCTCCATCCGGTGCAGCCGGCGGGTGATCTCGGTGCATCGCTGGACCTGTGTGCCGCTGGTCACCAGGCTGAAAGTCGGCGTGTCCAGGTTCTGACCGCCGTCTGTCGTCACATCGGCGAGTACGCGGCGGATCGGGGCGGCATGGTCGCCCCATTTCTGACCGGGCTCGACATAGCGACCGACCACGGCGTTATAGCGCTCGGTGGACGCCAGGAAGCGCTCGAACTGCACCTCTTCGCCGACGACCAGGTCGGCGTCGGTGATCTCGACGACCGTGGCCTTGGCTTGGCCGGGCTCAATCTCGACCCCACCTTCGCGCTGGACGATCACGCCGCCCATGGCCGCGGCGAAATAGTTCTCCACGGTGTCGAAGGTCTCGTCGGCCCGGATCACCCCGCCGACCCGATAGCGCGGTTCCGTTCCGCCGGCCTTCAGCGCCACGGCCTCATCACAGACGTTTGCGGCGGCGAAGACCCGCTCGGGAGGGGCCTCGATCGCCGTCAGGCCGCGCCCCAACAGCAGTTGCTCGGGCTTGTCGACCTGGTCGCCAGCATAGACCCCGCGCACGAAGTTGTAGCGGCAGACGGCGGCGTTCTCACTCCACTCCCAGGTCGCAGGATTACTCCAGCGATGCGCCCCCGAACCTCCCGGCACGGTGCTGTCCTTGCGGGGATCGTACATGCGCTTGCCGCGCAGCACGAAGCGAAACGCTGGGCGGCCGGCGGTCCAGATTTTCTCGTTGACCTTGTAGGCGGCCCAAACGTGGGTCACCCCCACCAACTTGTCCGCGTTGGACCAGTCGGTTTGGCCGGCGAACCGGATAGGCGGGTCGCCCGGTGTCAGCGACCCGTTCACGTACTGGATGTCCAGGCACCCGTCGAACTGCGCCTGAAGGCCGCTCGCGGTGAACGGATAGTAGGTATCGCCGATGTAGTAGCCTTCCAGCGCGTCGCACGCATGGTCCGCCAGATCGAAGACCATGCATTCCCAGTCAGTGCCGTTGGCGCCGCCGTAGTTGAAGGCGTGCAGCAGGCTGCCGGCGGTGCAGGCCCGCCCCACAATCAGCTCGCGTGGCGTTTCGCCGACATTGACGCTCAGGACGCTGGCCTGACGATCCTGGGCCGACGCCGTCGGTTTGCCGGTAATCTTCGAGACCAGATAAGCCGCGCCCAGGCGCACGGTTGTCGAGATCACGAAGCTGGCGATAGACGCGGCGGTGCCGGTCGCGCCGATGCTGCCCACGATCGCGGTCGTGATGGCGGTTGTGATCGGATCAGCCCGCGCCGGCGTTGAGGCGCAGAGCAAGGCGGCGGCGCATGCGCACCCGAGCAGCCAATTGCGGCGACGCATCAGAAGGCGCTCCAGGCTTTGATCAGGTCCGCGCGAGGGCGGCGGATCAGGCCCGCCTCACCAGGGCCCGCTAGGGTGTCGCCCTCGATGACCATCAGCGCTGGCCCAGTCGTCTCGACGACCAAGCCAATATCGCCGCGTAGCGCTAGAGCCGGGGCGACGATCGTTCGCCGAGCGTCGAAGAAGCCTTCCACCCCGCCGAAGCGACGCAACACGCGCTGCGCCCCTGCCGCCGTGGTCCAGTTCACGCCGGCGGGCAGCGGATCGGCGCCGCCTTGGGCAAGGATCGCACCGCGGGTAAAGCTGGCGCAGTCATTGGCGTCGCGCCCCCATGCGAACGGCGTTCGCATGCGGCTCTCCAGGAAGGCCACCAGACCGTCGAGATCGCGGATCACAGCGACGCCCGCACGTCTGCGTAGCGGTTGTAGGCGCCGTTGCCGCCGATCGCCGCCGACGCAGTCGCCGGACGCTTTCCGCCCCAATAGAGAGTGATCTCGCCGGCATAGGCCACGTGCCGCATGCCGCCGTCCGAACCGGAGATCAGCCGCTGATCGCTGTCGGTGCGCATGCGCCCTGTACGGCGACCAAGACCCCGAACGGCGCCCTCGATCGTCGCGCCGATCGTCGAGGGGCCGCCCACGGTGTCCCTGCGCGGCAGGCGGTCGACGCGCCCGCGCAGCACCACGCGCGACGACAGCAGGTTGGCCCCCGTGGCGTCGAAGATCAGCTCCCACAACACCGCCGGCGCACCGCGCGCGATGGCGCCGTCAACCAGGGCCATGACGTCGGGGTCCACGCCCGACAGCGTCAATTCCGCGCCCTGCTCGGACCCGCCGAGTTGGCCGGCGGCGACAGACACCAGGCCCCGGTCACCGATGCCCGTATAGACCTCGCCGCCGAGCGTCAGGGGGCCGAAGCCGCCCCAGACCAGCCACGGGCCAGTAGAAAGCTGAAGACGCACCGCGCCATGGACGCGCGCGGTCCCATCCTCAAGGGCGGCTTGAGCCGCCGAGGGGTAAACGAACATGATTGCTCCGAAAATTGTCGTTACGTCCGGTTGGACGCTGCGCCTGAGGTTGAGCTATGGCTTAGCTTTGCAAACTGCGGGCGAACCGCCCCCACTTCACCGGCGCGGCTATGAGCGAAGAAAAGACCTACTCAATAGCGCGGGCCGCCCGCGCGCTCTGGGCTCGTAGGCCTGACAGCATCGTGATGATCGGCTTTGTTGGGTTGGGCTTTGCTGTCCCCGCATTCTTTGAATTGATCGGAACAGGAGAGCTGCAACAGGCGGTTGGCAGTCTTTCCCAAGTAAAACTGGTAGGCATTTCGGCCGCTACAGGCCTGCTTATCGCATTGATCGCTGGCCTGCTGACCTATCTGAACGGTGGGAAAGCCGCGCAGATGGAGTTGGATCTGTTACGGCAGGCGCACCGTGCGTCTGAAGCTGCCGCGCATCGCGTCAGAATGGCGCTCTCGGAATTGACCGAAGCGCACGGTGGCGAGGCCCCAACAGAGCGCCATGTCGCCAACGCTGCATTGCTGCGTGAAGAGATAAAATTACTTGAGAAAGAGGTTGCGCAATACGAGCGGCAAAACGCCGAGCTCGAACCGCAGCGCATGATGGTGGCGCGCATTGCGCGTGAAATCGCCGATCAAGCGAGGCGGGGGAACATCAATCTCGTGATGGGTGTTGTCGCTGCCCTGATCGCGATCGGCTTTCTGGCGCTCCTCGCATTTGATGCAGGCGTCCAGAATGATCGGTCACCGATGGTCTATTGGGGCGCGTTCTTCGCCAAATTTGGTCTGTCGACCGTGACCAGCTTTTTCGCTTACTTCTTTCTCTCCACTTATCGTCGAAATCTCAGCGAGATCCGCTATTTTCACAATGAACTGACGAACGTTCAGTCCAAGCTGCTAGCCGCCCAACTGTCGGAAGGCGATAAGTCCCAAGCGACCCGTCAAGCGATATTGAAGATGCTGGCGTCAACCGAGCGGAACTTCCTGCTGAAGAAGGGCGAGACGACCACGGACCTTGCTCAGAAGGCCATGGACCGTGAAGAGGCAGCGCTGGTGGTTGAGGCCAACAAGGCGATCCTGCAAATAGCCAAGGATCTCGCCGCCACTACCAAGAAGGGCCAGGCCTAGCGCGATCACGGCAGCAGCTGCTGCAGGGCCGAGATCTGGCCCTGCAGGGCCACCGAGCGGGTCTTGTTGCCGAGCTTGGTTTGGCTCGGGATCAGCTTCATCAGGCAGTCGGGTTGATTGAGATAGGCCACGGCGCCCGCCGGCACGTTTGCCCAGACGGCCTTTTCCACCGAGACGATCGCCACGCCGCCGGCGCTGGCGACTATCGCCTCGACGCAACGCACCAGGTCGCGTCGCGCCTGGCCGCTGGTGGTCCAGCGAAACCCGATGTAGTCGCCGTGCGACAGCACGAAGCCGGGCGGCAGGCCGTTCAGCGTCAGGACCGACCGCGTGCCGTCCACCGACCAACTGGTCGCCGATCCGTCGAAGGCGCCGCCGCCCGCGCGGGTCAGGCCGGCCATGGCCGTGCCCTGATAGGCCAGTGGGTAGGGTCGGTGCAGTTCGCGGCCGTAAAACAGGCGCTGGGCGCCGCGCTGAGCCGTCACCCACGCACGCCATTCATCGGCCCGGGCCTGGCCAGTGCGGGGCAGTACCCAGCTTGCCGCCCAAAGGTCCTCGCCGGCCGTCACGCCGCCCAGACGGCCGCCCGCTTCCGGCGACTGATAATCGACACGCTGCACCTCGAAGGTCTCGTCGACGACGCCGGCCGCCGGCAGGGCGCGGGGAAAGGTCAGCGCCATGGTCAAGCCGCCCGGATCGTGCGGCGCGCGATCCCGTCATTGACGGCCGCCGTCACCCGCCCTTCAAACTCGGCCTCCATCCGGGCCAGGTCGGCACGCAGGGCGGCCACCTGCTGCGCATCGGCGCCGGCCTCGACCGTCAGGGTCGGCGCGAAGGTCGCAGTCACGCTCATTCCGGCTCCAGCCGACGCCGCCTGCAGGCTCCTGGCGTTGGCCTGCTGCACCATCGCCAGGGAGGCTTGGTGCGATCGGATCTGGTCGCCGGCGCGCAGCTTGCGCAGTTCAGGCCCATCCTCGCCCACCCACGCCCAACCCTCCGGTGCACTGTCAGTGCCCTTGGTGAAGCCGACCAGGGAAGCTAGCCACTTCAGGACCGACGGCTTCCCTACGGCGCCCGCGGTGGCAGCGCTGTTGCTACCGCTCGCAACTGAAGACTTGCCACCAAACAAAGCCGAGAGGATGCCAGACTTCGACCCGTCGGCGGATCCAAAGATACTGTTCGTCAGGCCGTCGGCGAGGCCCGCGGCGGCGGCATACTGCAGGCGCTGCTTGAAGGTGTCCCAGAAGCTCCCGCCGGTCATGCCGGCCATCAGGCCGTCGTGGAACGCCTCCCCGGTGTCGACACGCATCTGCTCGATAAACGCGGTCTTGGCGTTGTACGGAATGAGGTCCTTGGGCTCGACCCGCTTCAGGCGGTCAGCGCTCGAGGTGAAGCCCGGCTCCGTCGATGCAGACTTCTTCAGAAGCTCGAACTCGGCTTCCATCTCCTCGCGGATCTGCTTGCGGGCCCAATACTCGGCCTGAACGGTGTCGAGGCCCTCACGCTTGAAGCGATTGATCTCTTGGAGGAGGCGGTTCTCGCGCTCCATAGCATCGAGCACGCTCTTTTCGCCGCGCAGATCGGCCAGCCGGCGGGTGTTGTCGTTGAGATGATCCAGCAGGGAGATCCGGCGACGTTCGGCTTCTTCAGCCTCGCGCGCATCCTTTCGCCCTTCGGCTGCGGCCTCCCGGGCGGCCTTCTTCCCTGAAGCGACGGCCTTGTTGTGGGCCTGTTCCAGCGCGCGGGCCTGCTCGGCCGCGGATGAGTAACCGGCCTTGAGAGCGGCGATCTCCCTATCCATCCACTTGACCGCCTCGTCGGTCTCCTTGCCGCCCAGGCCCAGGAACTTTTCTCGGTCCTGCTGGATCGCTCGGAGCTTCTTGACGTCGGGGTCCTCGTACGTGGACGCAATCGCGGCGCGGTCGGTCGAAGCTTGATTGACAGGAGCGCCGGCGATGCGCTTGGCCTCGGCCGCGATCTGGGCCTGGATTTCCCGCACTCGCGCCGCCCGCTCGACGATCAGCTTGTCATCCTTGAACAAGGCCGTCTGAGCGAAGATCAGCTGCTTCTGCGCCTCGACCAGCCGGTCCTGCAGAACGCCGCCGCCCGCCGAAATCGCCAGCCAACGACCCAGTTCGCTGGTGGCGTTGGAGATCGAGTTCTTGAGGCCATCGAAGATGTACGCCCAGCCTGCGGTCGCTTCGGCGGCAGGCGCGATCGCCTTTTTCAGGCCATCGATGATCGCCACCTGCGCCTCGGCCGTTCGGCCAGCTTTAGCCATGCTGACGATCTGTTCCTCTTGGGCCGAGGTCAGGAAGTCGAATTTGTCGTTCAGCTCGACAACGCCCTTCGCAGGATCGGCCAGGTACTTGGTCAGATCCTTGGTGGCGCCCTGCAGGTCCTGGTGAGTGGCCACGGCGTAGCTCTTGGTCAGGCCGACCAGTCCGCCGAGGACGGTCTCGCCGATCCGGCCAGATTCCGCATAGGCGGTCACCATCTGTCGAGCCGCAGAGGTGCTGACTTCACCGGCGTCGGCGTGGCTACGGGCGAGCGCGTCCAGTGCACTGCTGCTGACGCCCGCCGCCGCCGCCATACCTCGCACTGAGCCCTCGACGACGTTCACCGCCTTCTCGTAGCTGGCGGCCGAAATGGCGGCGATGCCGACGCCGGCGGCGACCGCGGCGATGCCGGCCGTCAGCCCGACCGTGCTTGCGGAGAACTTGAAGCCGCTCGTCGCCGCCGCATCGAGGATCTGCGGCAACTGCTGGATGGCGATGATATGCGCTGGCATGCCGGAAAAGCCGGTCGTGAAGACGTCGGAGCCTTGCCGAAACAGGTTCGTCACCCCCGCTCGCTGCTGGCGGGTCATAGCGCCCCTTCCGGCGTTGACTTCATCATCAGTCATGAAGTCGCCTTTACGAAATCCCGTGCTTGAGCCGACACCAAGTTGGCGATTGAAGGCGTTCTGTGCCGATTGGGCACGAGCTTGGGCTTGCTCTTCGGCACGCGCCGCCTCGGCCAATTTCTTGAACTGGGCGATCTGGCGCTCGGTATAGGCCGTCGTCTGCTCAACCGCCTCGCCGGCCTTCTTCCAGCCGTCGGCGACGGCCTTGCCCGACGCCTGGCCGGCCTCGCCCACCTCGGCCAGGTCGCGCTTCACTTCGGCCTTGCCGTCGCTCTTCAGGCGATAGCTGACCTGGCGGCTGAGGGTGCTCATGGTTCTTCAGGCCTCCAGGCGAAGATCACGAAGGGTTCGATCTGCGGCAGCAGCTCGGCGACCAGGGCGACATCGGCCCCGCGTGCGCCGGCGGTCAGCAGGATTGCGGTGAAGTCCAGGCCGACGACGCCGCCCATCGGCCCGACGCGCACCTGGTGAAAGCAGCCCTGCAGCACGTCCCAGGCGGTCAGTCCGTCGTCTGACTGGCAGGCGTGGAGCTGCTCGGGGCATGCGTCGCATCGGCCGGGGCAGGCGGCGCAGTAGTCGCGTCCGCCCCAGGGCTCGCCGAGCTCTCCGTCGTCGCCCCCGCCAGCGAGCCGCCAGCGAGCGAGGGCGCGGATCCGTTTTTTTCCAGTTCTCGCAGCAGGGCCGGGATCACGTACTGGCGATCGACGGCCAGATAGGCGGCCGGGTCGTAGGTCAGCGTATCGCGCAGCAGACCCTTGTCGAACGACACGGCCTCGAGCACTTCGGGATCCGTGCCCGAAGGAGCGCCGACGCCCTCCCATCCAAGCGCCGCCGCCACGACCGCCGAGATCGTGAAGGCTACGTCGGCGGCGTCAGGCTCGCCGCTGTCGCCCAGCACGCGGTGATAGCCTTTCTGGCCGGCGATGCTGGTCACGGTGGCCCAGGGTTTCAGGAACAGTCGGGCGCCGCCGGGCAGGTCGACGACTTCCCGTTCTTCGGCGGTGGGCGGGGTAGGCAGTCGGTACATGCGGGCTCTCACGGCAAAGCCCCCGTGCGAGCGGCGCTCGCACGGGGCGGGGTTCAGTAGGATGGGACGTCGTTGATCAGGGTGACGATGAGGCTCTTGCCGGTCACCGCGTCCTTCTGGCCCTGGCCGTTGTAGGTGCGCTGGATTCCGGTCGGGCCGCTGATGCCGGGCTTGGCCTTGGGCAGGCGCACGGCGAGGTGCCGGAAGGTCAGCCGCTGGTTGACGCCGCGCTTCCAGCCGTAGGACAGCTCGATCGGCTGCTTGCCGGCGACGACGGTGTCGAGCAGCTGGTCGATCAGGCGCACGGTCAGAACGGGGGTCAGGGTCAGCTGGCCGGGATCCACGCCGTCGATGCGCCCGTCCGAGCGGATGTTCTCCGCCTTCTCCATGTTGTTGGAGTAGTTGACCTGGCCCGAGACCACCTCGGCCAGCGGCACGCCGGCATAGCCGATCTCGCCGGCGAACTGGCTGAAGCGATCGACGGCGAGCTCTTCCACCGAACCGGCGACGCTGGCCGCGACCGGGTCGCGCTCGCCCTGGGCGATCAGGCCGAAGGTGGCCGCCAGGTTGCCCGAGCGCTGCAGCGGCAGGGCTAGGGTGTTGTAGGTCACACCGTAGTTCATCCGGTAGGACGGCACTTCGGGGTGGCCGATCTCGATCGCCGCGTCGGGCAGGCCCAGCGCGCCCGAGGTGAACACGTGATTGTAGGGGCCGGCGGTCGAACCGCCGGCCAGGGTCGCGCCCGAAACCGCGGCGGCCGAGGCGGCCAGGGCGAAGGTGTTGCCCGCCGTCCCGATCGTGTCGTGGGTGATGGCGATCACCGCCGCGTCGCGGTCGGTCGAATAGCTGGCGGCCATGACGGCGGCCACGGCGCTGGCGTTCAGGGCCCAGACGGCGTTGCGCACGGTCTCGGCGCGGGTCGCGCCGATCTTGATGTCGGTCGGCAGGGTGGCGCTGGCCTTGAAGGTGAAGGCTTGGCCGGCGATCGTGATCGTGTCGTTGGCGGCCGGATTGGCGGCGAAGGTGATCGTGCCCAGGGCCGCGACGCCCTGGGTCGTGACGGGCTGGCCCAGCAGGCCCTTCAGGTGGATGCCGAACAGGCGCACGTCGACGGGCGCATTGAGGTTGCCCTCGTTGTTGATCACGTCGTCCGACGGCGCCAGAGGCTCGCGGCCATAGCCCAGCAGTTCGCTGGCGATCAGGCCTTGCTCCTCGCCCAGGTCGAGGGAGCCGAAGGCGATCTTTCGAAAGCCGCTCGTCGGCACGGCGCCGTACGAGGAAGCGAAGGCGAGCGCCGCGACGGCGTTCGCACCACGGGCGCGAGCCATGGATGTCTCCTAAAGCAGGGGGTTGGGGGTGGTGTAGTCGACGATCAGGCCGACCTCGGCCCAGTCGATCTGGACCGAGCCGTCGACGTCGCGGCTGGCGACGTCCGGCGCCGTCGCCTCCATCCAGTCGGCCAGGCCGCCGAGGAAGCGATCCGCTTCGATCGCCGCGCCGATCGGCGCCAGCATGCCGTCCAGGCCGCTGACCGGGGGCAGGACCTCCAGCGAAATCCGGTGGCGATAGCTGTAAAGCACGGGCGACAGCGTGACCTCCGGTTCGCCCAGATCGCCGGCCAGGATGTTGATGCGACCGTGGGCGCCGGGTTCGCCGATCTCCTGGCTGTCGCGCACGATCTCCGCACCGGCCAGGGCGGCCTGCAGCATCGCCCTGATCGCCTCGAGCACCTGCTCGCGCTTGCTGGCCATCAGGCCCTCCAGTTTTCGGTGAGCAGGGCCTCCCAGCGCTCGCTGGCGCGGAAGGCGGGACCATCCAGTTCCAGGCGCTTCTTCAGGCGCACCTGGCGCAGCAGGATGAAGACGACGATCGTTCGCCCGGCCGGCCCGTAGAGCTTGCTGCCCCGGCCGGTCGACTTGTAGGGCGCGGCGCGCTTGAGGCCGTCACGCCGGGCGTTGTCTACGACAAGCAGGCTGGGCTTCGTGCCCTGATAGACGAACCTCAGTTTCAGGCCGGTGCGCGCCTCGAAGCCCGCCGGGGTGATCCGGGCGCTCTTTCCACGGATGCCGCCCGAGCCAGTCGCCCCGCCGATTGGTGCGCGCTTGCCGGCCGCCTCGGTCGGGATCGCCAGCCAGCGACGCCCCTTGGCCGTGATGGTCACGCCCCGGTCGAAAGCGTCGATCAGAACCGGCGCCTTGGTCCACACCCAGCCGGCGGGCTCCAGGCTGTCGGCCGCCTGGGGATAGGTCCGGGTGCGCCAGGTCTTGGCCAGGCGGTAGCCAAGCATGGCGCCCACAGTTTCGTTGAACAGATCCTGCTGCAGCAGCTTGGCCGCCTGGCGCATGGTGCGCGTCTGGATCCGCGCGAGATCTTCCTCCAGGCCGCGATTGTTCGGACCGAAATCGTCGACCGCGTGGGGAAACCTCATTCGCCCGGCGCGGCCTCGCAGCGCCACTCCAGGCCAAAGCGCAGGCGCTGGGGCTTGTCGATGATCTTGTAGGTGTCGATCACCTCGCCCGTCTGCGGGTCCAGGACCTCGACCTGGTCGTTCTTGGCGGTCAGGCCGATGTCGGCCGTCCGCACGCGGATCCAGACGCTCGTCGTCGACGTCCGGCTCGATTGGCCGAAGTCGACGACGTTGTCCTCTTCCGCCCGCCGCACCGTCACGGCCACGGGCGCGCCCGCGGGGGGCGTCCAGCGGGCGGGCTCGCCGAAGGCGCGGTACTGCGCCTCCAGCAGCCGCTTGCGACGATCGACAGCGGTCGACATGGCTTAAAGGCCCGAGAGCTCGATGGCGTCTTCGCCGCCGGCCTCGATCTCGGCCTCCGAGGCGTAGCGCGCCCGGCCCGCGCCGCGCAGCACCTCGGCTTCGAACGCCGGCACCTTCAGCAGCGTGCCGACCGCCACCAGCTCGTGACCGGGCATGACCCAGACGACGAAGGCCCGGCCGCCGTCGGTGGCCGCCGTTTCGGCAGTGGCCGGCGGGCTCGGATCGGCGCCCGGCTCGGGGCCGACGGGCGCCGCGGCGGGCGCGGCCGCCTTGGCCTCGGCCTTGGCTTTCTTGGCGGCGGCCTTTTCGGCGGCGGCGTCGCCATCGCTTTGCGAGGCGCCGCCGCTTTCGGACTCAGCGGCCATCGGGGCGAGGGCCGAGCATACGGCCAGCAGCATATGTGAGCGCATAGGGCTCTCCTGCGTTCAGTGGGTGGTTGGAGGAGCCGGCGGCTAGGCCGGCTGGCGGATCACGAAGGGGCCGACCGTGGCCGCCGAGGCCGCCACAGCGGTGGCCTTGCCGACCTTGGTGTTACCGGCCGACGTGGTGGTCAGGCGCTTGTTGGCCGCGTCGAAGTAGAGGCCGACGCCCTGGGTCCAGGCCTCGCCGCTGGCCTTGGCGTGGTCGAACTCGCCCGTCAGCTTGCCGGCCACGACGACGCCGGCGTCGGCGCTCGTCACCGGGATCACGAACAGTTCGCCGACCAGCAGGCCGACGCCCGACACGACGCCGCCGACCGGGGCGGTGAAATGGAGGACGTGGCCTTCCGAAATCATGGTCTTCATGGGGGGGTCCTTTTGCTGCAGGGGCCGGACGAGGCCGGCGAAGACGTTGGAGCCCGTCGCGGACGGCGAGCTCGAAGGTCGTCGCGGAATGCAAAAGGGCCGCCCGATGGGCGGCCCTTTGCTCGTTCGATCGCGATTAAATGATTAGAAGGCCCAAAACCTCGCGAACGCGGCCACACAGACCAGAACGCCGCCGCCGATACCGTGACCAATGCTGAAGTTAAGGTAGCGAGCTCGGCCTTCGTCGACACGCCGAGTAAAGTCGATCATGTCCTGAGCGGTGCAGGCAGCCCAAGAGCGTCCTTCCGCGTCGTTGAAATTCGGGTCACTGACCGCCGGATACCACCACTCCGGTTCTACCCCTGGCAGTTGGGTCTGGCACGACACCATTCCGTAAAACGCGACGCCGGCCCCGATCACAAACGAAACGCACGCGAGAAAGCCCATGAAGGCGGTGACGATCGAAACCTCCTTTGCAGCGATCAATCCAGCTGCGAAAGCCGCCGCCGCCAGTTGTATCGCCGCCGCTTGGGTGGTCCGGGCGTCGAGCGCTGCACCGGATGCCTGCAGGGCTTTCAGCCGCTCTTGCCCTAGTTGAACAATTGTGACTGAAGTCTCGTAGGGCAAGTTCAGTGCGGCAAGGCGCGCTCGTTCGGGGTTTTCCATGTCTAAAGATCCTCCCAAGAGCTCACCACCGGTGCCGCCGACAACGCGCCCAACTCAACGCTACGGCGAAATCGGCAATAAGCAACAGCCCAGGACGCCGCCACCCAGCCCCCCGAGGCCACCGCCCTCCAAGAAGTAGATGACGCTGTTCCCAGAGGTGCGAATGCCGGCCTGGCGGGTGCCTCGACATAGATCCGAGCGAGGCGCACATGTCCGACGATAAGCCCAAGCAGCCGAAGGTACCGATCACCACCCGCCCAACCCAGCGTATCAATGAGGGCTTTGGCAAGGGGCTGGGCTTCGACAACGGTCCGCGTCAAGATTCCGACAGGTTCCCGGCACATCCGCCTCCGCCCAGCAAGAAGAAGTAGGCGGAGGCTGCGCGCGATTACTGGCCCGGGTTCATGTAGAGCCCGCGCCAGTCGATCGCCTTCACGGCGAAGTCCAGGCGAGCCTTCCATTCCATGCCGTCGACCTCGAAGCCGACGCGCTCGTCGAGGAACACGCCGTCCTCGCCCTCCAGGTGGGCGTATTCGATCGTGTCGATCTGGGCGTGATCGGCGGCGGCGAACCAGGGCGTCGCGCCCGAGGCCCGGTTGAGGCGCGACTCGACGATGATGTCGAAGGCGTTCTGGAAGACGTTGATCGTGTCCGGATTCGCGCCGGCGCCCTGGGAGCCGGTCGAGCCCCGCAGCTTCATGGCCGGCACGCGATCCTTGGTCGCCGTGATCATCCAGCGCGGCTGCACGCTGATGCGACGCCCCTCCAGGCCGACCTGATCGCCGAAGGCTTGGTCGACGGCCGACCAGGAGCTCTCGCTGATCGCCGTGCCGGCGGCCGCCAGGTTGCCGTGGGTGGTGTGGAACAGCGGCACGCCGTCGCCCATGTTCGGGTTGGCGATCAGCGGGGCATAGGCCGCGTCGCTCTCGAAGTCGGCGGCCGCGCGACCGAACAGCATCGGGATGCGGGTGAAAGCGTCGAACTCGTCGTTGATCAGGGTCTGACGAGTGACCGCGAAGCGGCGGCCATAGGTGGCCAGTGAGTAGACTTCCTTGGCCTCGCCGATCGTGCCGAACTTGAAGACGCCGCCTTCCGGCACATGCAGGAAGCCCGGCGCGCCGCCCATCTGCAGGCGCGAGACCGGCTTGAAGTCCGAAATCGTCGCGCGACGCATCCAGGTCCGGAAGGTCTGGCCGGCGGCCTCGTAGCCGGAACGCAGGGTGGCCCGCGCCACGTTGCCCAGCACGTTCGGGAAGTCCGAGGTCGAGTGCTGGCGCAGCGCGAGCTCGGCGATCTGCATGCGGCTGAGACCTGAGACCCGCTCGCCGTTGGCCACCAGGTTGTGACGGGCCATCTCCATCAGCGACATGCCGCGATACTCGCGGCCGGGCTCGGACAGCTCGGCCGAGGGGTTGTGGCGGTTCATCAGGGCCGAGGCCATGGCCGAACGGTAAGTGTCGCGTTCGTCCTGGGTGATCCGCGCGCCCGACATCGCCGGCGTCGTCGGGGCGGCGGCGCGCTGGCGCTCGGCCGCCGCCGACAGCAGGGCGCTGCGGGCCGCGTCGGGCGTCAGGCCGGTCACCCAGGTGCGGATCTGGGCGTCCTCGATTCCGAACGCGCGGGCCGACTCCGAGAACGCCAGGGCGTCGCTGGCGTCCATGCGAGCGGCGTTCGCATCGGTGGGCGCAGTGGCCGGGGCCGCCGGAGCGGCGCGGACTTCCGGGGCAGGCTGGGCGATCGGGGCCGCGGGAGCGGCCGACGCGGGCTGAACCGCGCGCTGGTCGGTGGCGGCCGGGGCGGCGGGGGCCGCCGGCGCAGCGCCAGTAGCGCCCGGCGCGTTGCGGGTCATCGTCATTTCGTCTTCCTCTTGGGTGACCTGGGGGGCGCCGGGGGCAGGGACCGCGGACCGAACCCCGGCGTTCGGGTCGGCGGGTACGGAGACGAGGCTGACTTCGAGCAGTTCCCAGCTGCTGGCCTGCCAGATCTCGTGGTCGTTCTGGTCGATCTCGACGAGCCGCCAGGCGCGGACGCCGTAGCCGATCGAGATACCGGTGAGTTCGCCGCGCTGGACCATGCCCTCAGCGTTGCGCGCCCGATCGGTGTCGGCGAACCGCAGGGTGCCGATCAGCTGGCCGTCGATGACGCGCGCTTCGGTCAGGACGCCGAGCACGGCGTCGATCTCATACTGGTTGTGGGTGTCGAGCAGGCGCACCTGGCCCTGGACGACACGCGCCAGGTCGATCGCGCCTGGCTCCATTGCCAGTTCTTCCCAGCCGAACCAGCGCCGCACGCGAGCGCCGACCGACAGGACCGCTTCCACCGTGCGGGTGGTGGCGTTGTAGGACTGGCCGCTGAAGGTGGCCAGGCGCGTGCCGTTGAAGTCCGGCGGTCCACGCCGCTCCTGCGGCGCGACCGGCAGAGCCGCTCGTGTCATGGATTTCTCCTAGATGAGGCGCCCGACGCGCCTATTCTTCGGTGTCGTCGTCAGCGGCCGCCTGGCCGCGCGGCGCGATGTAGCCGGCTGGCGGCTGCAGTCCGCCCGAGCCGTCGATACGGCGGGCGTCGGTGTCGAACACCAGGCCCGCTTCGTCGGTGGCCTTGGTCCAGGCCTGCACCTCGGCCACGTGGTCGGGCCAGTTGCGGCCGCGCTCGGCCAGGGACTGCGGCATGCTCTTGAAGCCGGCGCGCACTTCCATCTTCTCGCCGGCGATATCCTTCACCGGATCGACGACGCGGCGCACTGGCGGCGACCAGGCGACCTTCACCTCCAGGAAGCGACGATCGCCGGTCTCGGCGAACAGGCGGCGCATCCGGCGCTCCCATGCCCGTTGGCACATGCGTGGGATCATCAGGTGCTGCTGGCGGCTGTCGAGCAGCTGCAGTTCGCCCAGGCGCGAGGCGCGCTGGCTGGTGTAGTTGGCCTGGCTGACGTCGCCGGTCACCAGGTGATAGGGCGCCAGCGACGCCGTCGCGGCTGCGACCTGTTGCTTGATGAAGGCCGTGGTGTCGCTCGCCGCTGGCGGATTTACGGTCTCGGCCCTCTCGCCGGGACGGGCTCGAAAGATCATGCCGGGGCGCAGGGTGTCCGGTCCGCGCTCTTCCTTGGCCGGGGCTGCGGCCGCGTTGGCCTCTTCGAACGGCCCGGTCGGCCCGCCGCCGTCTGGCGGGCTCAAGACCAGCGCCAGGCATGCCGTGATCTTCTCCTTCAGCAGGCGCGACTGCTCGAGGTCGGCAATGTCCCGCAGGTCCATCGCCACCGGCGCGAACCACGAGACCCCGCGCGTCTGGCCGGCGCGCTTCTGCACGAAGATATGGTCGACGTGGGCGGCATCGTAGCGCACCGACGGTGCCCACAGCCCCGAGGCGTCGCCAGGGTGGTGCGGGAAGATCCAGTAGGCGATGCGCCGACCGCGCGCGTCGAACTCCACGCCCTGGACGATGCGGCTTCCGTCGCGGCGCTCCTCGTTCTTTGTGTCGTCGAGATAGTCGCCTTCCAAGACGCGGATTTCGCCGTCCGGCCCGGTGTCGTCTGGAGCCCACACGATCAGCATTTCGCCGCCTTCGACGACGCCACGGAAGACGAGCTCCTGGGCGCCGTAGAAGTCCTGCCAACCATCGACGGCGCCGTTGGCCCAGCCATCCCAATTTTCCTGGGCGCGACGCTGTACGGCGGCGTCAACATGAACCGCGCGGGCCGAGATCCCATCACCGATCGTCGCGGCCGTCATGTGCTCCAGGGCGTTGGCGGCGTACTTGCTGTTGCGCACGAGCTCGCGAGCGCCGTTGCGCAGGCCGCGCAGACCCTGGCGGACCTCCCGATCGGCGCTGCTGTTCGGACGCCGCCAGCCGCGCGTCCGGCGCCCGTGACCGGCCGCGTCATAGTCCCGCTGCAGCTGCAGGGCGCTGCGCTCGGCCAGGCGGTTGCGCGCCAGGCGGGGCGCGAAGGGCTCGATGCAGCGGTCGATCAGTTCGCCTAGGCTCAGCATCGCCTAATCCCGGCAGAACGAAGCGGCCGAGAAGCCGAACGACGAGGCCGGGGCCGGCGCGGCTCCCTTAGCGGCTTCTTCGGTGAAGTGGGTGATCGCCGCGCGGATCTCGGCGACCGAGCGATAGGTCACCCGGCCTTCGGCCTGGGTCTCGATCGTTAGTTCGCCCGAGCTGAGCGCATTGCGCAGCGCGGCCAGTTCCTGGGCGTAGTCAGGTGCGGGCATCAGAGGCTCCAGCCGGAAGTGTCGATGTACGGTTCGTCAGCCGGCGCAGGCGCGGCGGGAGGGGGTGCTTCCGTCGCCGCCCGCGAGGCCGCGGCGACGGAAGCTGCTGACGCTTCGCTCTGGGGGGCGAGCGAAGCATCGGCGTGGGGGCGGGTCGCCAGGGCGATCAGGTCGCCCTGCAGCGGATCCTTGGCGGCGTAGCGTTGGGCCTGCAGCGCCAGCCAGTCGGCGTCGCTACGGCTGTCGAGCGCCATCGCCTCGGCGGCGGCGCGGTTATAGATGCGGCAGTCCAGCCAGTGGTTTTCACGGCCCGGCAGCACGGCCCAGACGCGGCGGGCCTGGTCCTTCTCACCTTCGGTGACCACGCACTCCGACGTCAGCATCTCGAAGTAGCCGGACTTGATGTCCCGGCCGAAGTGGATCCGGCCGCGCATCGGCGGCGGGTTCTCGCCGGCCTTGGCCTTCTCCGCCCACTCGATCGAATTTCGCAGGAAGCCAAACCAGCTGAACTTGGCTCCGAACGTCCCCACCAAGTAGGCGTCGTCACCGGCCAGCTTGCTCTTCTTGCCGCGGTTGTTGCGCCCGACCTCGTAGGCGATGGCCTGGCCGCGGCCGAGGATCGGCAAGGTCCAGCCAGGTCGGCCAAACACCGGCAGGCGCTTGGCCGACTTGCGGCAGAACGCCTTGGCCGCCTCCGTGTTGTAGCCGGCGTCGACGCAGATCTGGTCGTAGCCGAAGCTCTTGCCGCCCGGCAGGGTGAACTGGCGGTTGGCCACCTCTTCGAGCAGCCGCCACGCGCCTTCGCCGGCGACGTCCGTCGCGCCGGGAAGGAAGCCGTGGTCGAGCGACCAGTTCTCAAGCCCCGCGGCCCAACCCAGGCCCTCGTAGTAGATCCCGTCGCCCTGGACGTCGACGCCCAGCGTGAACACCACCGGCCCCCACGGCACCTGGCCTGCGCCCCAGTCCTGCTCGCGCAAGATCTCCAGGCTGTCGGCCTCCGGCGCATCGCCCCGGACCTCGTACTCGTTGCCCTCGTCGAGGTTGGTCCAGGTCCGCAGCTTGTTGGCGTCGCCGAGCGAGGCCACGAAGGCCACCGCCAGCTGCGCCCAGGTCATGAAGGCGGTGATGTAGCCGGTGATGTGATAGCCCGGCTGGCGGCCTTGCACGTCGCGCACGCGCCAGGCCTGAAACTCGTCTTCGCTCATGATCCTGGGCGCGGCCCCGACCACCCCGTCGGCATCCACCGTCTCGACCGTCGGGCACCAGCCGTCAGCGAGCGACATCCGCTCTTTCTGCCAGTGCTCGACGCGCTTCTCGCAGCAGGGCGTGAAGATGTACGCCTGGTCCGGACGCCTGGTCGGCCACTGCAGGTCATCGAAGGTCGGGTCGAACCGCCAGCCGCAGTGCGGGCATTTCAGGTAGAAGCGCCGCCGATCGCTGGCCCGGTAGCGGCGGCCGATCTTCGAGGTGCCTTTCGTCGTCGGGGTCGAGATCCCCAGCCGCTTGGACTGGCCCCGGCGGGTGTAAGTTCGCAGACGGGCGGTGACCATGCCCTCCGGCGAGCCCTGCTTGTCCAGGTTGTCGGGCCACTGGTCGAGGTCGTCCTCGATGGCGTAACGGATCGAGTGCTGGCGCAGCGTGGCGGCCGAGTTGGCGCCGGCCAGCAGCATCCAGCCGCCCCGCGAGAACCTCACCCGGTCGCCGGTCGAACCGCCGCCACGGGCCCGGTTGGCCATGACGGTCCCGCCTTTCTCGGGATTGAGGCGCTTGGACGCCTCGACCATCGGCCAGAACTTCTCGGTCACCCATTCCTTGGCGGCCGTCTTGGTCGCCTGGACGTACATCATCGGCCCAGGGGCCACGTCGCTGATGTAGCCGATCCAGTTCTCGCCCGAGGCTGAGCCGCCCGACTGGGCGCACTTCATGATATCGACCTGGCTGCACGGATCGTGCGGCGACAGCCTGTCCATGATCTCGACGAGGTAGGGCGCAACGTCGTGCGACCAGTCCCCCTCGATGGGCGCGCCTTCCGGGAACTTCCGGTACTTCAGCGCCCAGTCCGAGACCGAGATCTTCGCCGGGGCCCGGATCGCGCCGGAGAGGGCGCGCGTGATGCGAGCGGCGTTCGCATCGAGAACCTTTGCCGCTTCGGGCGAGGGAACAGCGAAAGGTTGTGCGGTCACGTACCCTCGCTATGGTGGAGCTTGTTTGTCTGGAGCTACCTCAGTGCGATCCCCGACCCGTTTGCTTTCCATCGCGGCGCTGGCACTGACGGCAGGCTCTGCCCCAACTGTCGTTCCTCTCGTGCCGGCGCCGGCGCCCAAGGTCGAAACGATCACTCGAGCTCAAGCTGACAAAGAAGTGAAAGCCGCCGAGGAACGGGTCAGGCGCGAAGTCGAACAGGGGATCGCGCGGCAAGATCTCGACGCTCAAGAAGCCATGGCCAAGTGGGCGAAGTGGATGTTTGGCGCGACGGCTGCGCAGGCCGCCCTGGCCTTGCTTGGCACGATTGGTCTCTACGTTACGCTATACTGGACGAGGCGGACGGCTCAGGATGCCAATCGTTCAGCCGACGCCGCAGCGAAGGCCGCTGACGCCGCTACCGCTGCAACTGCGATAGCCGCGCAGACCGCTGAACATCAGCTGAGGGCGTACCCAACGGTGAAATCAGTCGGGCTCTCTACGCTTCAGGTGGGCTCCCCGGCCTCGGTTTTAGTAACGATCATCAACACCGGACAGACGCCTGCGACGAGCTTTGCCGTGCTGGGACAGATGTTCTTTCATCCCAATAGCCAGCGCCCTTCGACGCCGATCTTTACGCGGCCAGTCTCCGGTCTTTTGACCTTGGGGGCCACCATGACTCATGAACTTACCTTGGTGTTGCCAAACCCGATGACGGCTCAAGCCAATACCGCCCTATTGGCTGGCCAATATGAAGTGACGGTGTTCGGGATGATGTTCTTCAAGGACATCTTCGGGAAGGAGATCGAAGAACCTATCGCGCTGCGGTCCATCAATTGGACGAGCTTTGGCGCGATCTAGGTCGTGGCGTCGGCGTCGTCCTCCGGCAGGTTCTCGAGTTCCGCGTCCACCGTGCGTTCAGCCTCCAGGTCCGCCTCGAGCTCGTCGGCGACGCGGGTGAAGACCTGGTCCAGGGCATCACCCATCAATTGCACGATCACTCGAGGGTCGCCCTCGGCGGCTAGACGTTCCGACATGTTCCGCACCGCCCCATGGCAGCGCTCGCGGATCTTGCGACCCATCTCGCCGGCGCGGCGCTCGTACTCGACGACCGACACCAGCTGGCCCAGCAACTGGCCGTTCTCGATGCGCCGCCGCGTCGAGCGCTCGCGCATCTCGTCGAGCCGCGCCTGCTCCATCAGGCTCAGCGCCCCCGCACCCCGTGGGGCGGCGGTAGGTTGTTCGGTCGCCGCGTCCGGCGGGACCTCGGCCCGCGCCGTTTCGGCAGATCGTGGGCGGCCTCGGGTCGGGTCGATCGTGCCCCGGATGAGCACCATCGACTTGTCGCTGTCGACTTTCTGCTTGCCCGGCTTGTCCGGGTCCTCCGCGTAAACCAGCAGGCCCTTCTTGGCCCAGTTCGACACCGCCGATGCGCCGACGTTCATGAGGGCGGCGAACTCGCCCTTGGTCACCAGGGGCATGAGTTCACGACCTTCATAATGAATTTCAGCCCGTCACCTCTGAAGGGTCGCGCTCAGCCCCACCGCATAGGGCCGGGGGTGGCGGGGGAGGACCCGAGGCCGTGGGGGTCGAGCGTCGCAAAGCCTTGTATCGTAAGGGGTTGCGTGTGGTGATGGGCAAAGAAAAGCCCGCCTCGACAGGGTCGGGCGGGCCTCTGGGCGCAGTTCAACGCTTGGTCTTCTTATGAAGTTAATGGCCCCCGATTCGCAAGCCCCCGTTCCCTTGAAGTGCGGCGAGGGCGATGCGCAGGGCCAGGTGCAGGGCCTTCAGGTTGGCGTCGCGGGTGTTCCCGCCGCCGCCCATGGACCGGATGGTCCGGCCTTCACCAGCCACGGCCCGGAGCACGGCCAGGGCGCGCCCGCTGCGATCGGCGCCTGCAACGGCGGTCTCCACGCCGGTCAGGCGCACACCGGCATAGGCGCGGAAGAGGCCGGCGGCCACGGCGCCATGGCTGCTGTCGCGCACCGAGCGAGGACGGTCTTCCAACTGCGAGCCGAGGCCAGCGCCCTTGCCGGCCTGTTCGAACAGCAGGCGGTAGGCGCGGGCCACCTGGTCTTCGGTTCGGGTCAGGGCGCCGCTCTCGACCAGGGTGAACAGGCCGTCGCGGCTCTTGATGCGCTTGGCCCCTACGTTGTTGAAGTCGCAGCCCTTGCCGTTGCCGCCTTCGGCCGCCCGGATCTCACGATCCAGGGTGCGGGCGGCGAGCAGGCCGGCCTCGCTGAGGTCGCCAGCCAAGCGCTGGCGGTCGGCTTTAAGCCCGGACAGGTGAGCGGCCGCATCGTCGGCCACCGAAGCGGCGGCGGCCGAGGAGATCTCGGCGTCGACCTGGGCGACCAGGGTGCGGGCCTGACGCACGGCGGCGGCTTGGGCGGCCTTGGTCGCGAACGGCCCGATGGTGAGGCGGTAGGCGGCCAGCAGGCGGGAGACCTGATCGTCCGACAGGGCCAGGCGACCGGCATGGCGCAGCAGGTGCTCGACCTGGGCTTCGCCGGGCTGGCGTTCCAGGGCGAAGGACACCTGTTCCACCGCGTTCCGGGCAGCGTTCCACTCTTTCTCTTTGAACTTATTCAAGAAAGAAGAAGGTGGAACGGCTGGAACGGGTGGAACGGACACACCACTCCCTGCACCTGCACGCTCATGCAGGAGAAGGGCGGCCGTTCCAGGCGTTCCACCCGTTCCGGGCGGCGGATTATCCTTCCCAGTCAACGGCTTCTCCTGGAACAGTGGGTGGAACGCTGGTGGAACGGTCGCCCGGCGACTGGCCGGCGAAGCGCTCCAACAAGGGGGTGAGGGGAATGGCCAGGCCGCGCTGCTTGACGCCCGCGCCATAGCGCATGGGCTTGGTCGCCCAGGTCTTGTGGTCGTCGCCGAGCTCGTCGAGGTAGGACAGCGACAGCCGCCAGTTGCCCCAGTGGGTGCCGGCATAGATCCGCTCAAGCGCCGGGTGATGGTTAGCGACCAGCAGCCATGGACCGGGCCGTCCGTCGGGCCCGACGTCCTCCCACATCTGAAGGCCGTAGCCCTTGAGCATCTCGACATAGTCGCGCTCGCCGGCCGCGAGGCGCTCGACCATGACCCCGATCGTCAGCCTTCGGTCGGATCGGTACTGGCTCGTCTCGGCCGCCATCAGGTGCGCGAAGGCGTCGGCGCCGGGGTTGGTGACGACCTCGGCGGCTTCCCGCTGGCTGATCAGCGGACGCCAGAAGACGACCTCGGCGTCAGCGCTGGCGTCGTCGAGCGGCTTGTCGTGCAGCAGCAGCCGCCGGCCCGCTGCGATCATGGCGATCAGGTCGGCGGCGCGGGGTTCCTGGCCGGCGCGGCGCAGGGCGGCCTTGATGGAGGCCACGTCAGCCTTGTAGCGCCTAGCCCCCAGCATCGCCCGGCCCAGCAACTTGGGGGTCAGCTTTTCGGCCTCGAGGCGCGCGGCCTCGATATCGTCATCGGTGACCTGGGGGCCGGGGCGCGGTGGCCCGCCGCCGAGGCGCAGCAGGCGCACCTCGACCATCCGCGTGCCGTCCTGGCTGGTCAGTTTGGGCGGGTTGATCGCGGCCATCAGGGCCGCGCCCACGGCCGTCTGGGTCATGGTCCCGCCGTCGCCGCCGCCCTGCTTGCGGGTGCTGCCCGAGCCCGTCGCCATGCGGCGCAGCAGGGCCAGCGCCTGCTCGACAACGCCGGGTCCAAAGGCGCTGGCAGAAGACTCGGCTTCGTCCAGCAGCACGGGACGAGCGTTGCCCGACAGGTCGCTGCGAAGACCCGCCTCCGAGAAGCTGTCGAGCACCGGCCCGGCCAGCGCCGACAGCAGGGCGTGGATGAAATGGACCAGGGTCGTCTTCCCCGACCCGGCCATGGCGTTGATGATCACGTGCCCCCGGAAGGGCGCGACCGCGCCCAGGAGAGAGGCCATCAGCCAGCCTGCGACCACGTCTGCCCCCGTCAGGCCGTCCAGGCCGATCGCCTCGAAGCGCCACATGTCGAGCCAGTCGCGCACCTTGGCCCCGTCGTCGGCGGTCGAGGGCTTGCCGGGGGCCGGGGCGGCGGGGCGCAGCTGATAGATCGCCGCCGTCTTCTCGCGCATCATTTCGGCGATCGACTTGCGCACGACCTTCTGGCCGCTCTGGAACTTCAGCACCTCGCCGCCCCGGTGCAGCATCAGCGCCCCGGCTTCGCCGGGCCACACGCCCAGGCCGCGCACGGGCCGCGCCGGATCCCACAGCCCAGCCTCGCGGCACTTGCGCACGAAGTAGATCGCCGCGGCTTCGCGCTGGAACTTGTCCTCGGCGTCACGCCAGTAGGTCATGAAGGCCGCGCCGGCCGGGCAGGCGAAGATGTCGGTGCGCAGCATCTGGCCAACCTTGCTGGCCTGCTCGCTGCGCAGCTCGCCCTCGGGCATGGCGAACACCACCTTGGAGCCGTAGAAGCCCAGGGGCACCACCGGGCTTCCCTTGATGTCGGGGTTGGGGAAGCCCTTAAGCTTGGCTTCCGTCCCTTCCGGCGCGTCCTCCATGCCCAGGTTCGGCGGGTCATAGTTGACCGGCTCGGCTGGGCGCTCGTCCATGCCGTCGTCCAGGATCTCGTCCCCGAACTCGTTGTCGACGTCATCGCTCACGCGCACTTACCCCCAAGGCGCGCCAGGTCGGCCTCGACCCGGCGGCGCAGTTCGTCGTTCCAATCGCTATTGATGGGCGGCAGGGCGGGACGCAGACGGCTCTGGCCGATCGCCCGCCATTGCTGGCGCACCAGGCTGGCGCACAGGATCGCCCTGGCCTCGCCGGCCAGCTTCATCGGCACGGGCTTGCCCCGGCCCGTCCGCGCCTTGATCGACCACTCGCCCATGTCGCGGTCGACGGCCACGATGACCTCCGGCCACGGTTGATCGCTGGGGCAGGGCCAGACGAAGGCGGTCGCCGCGGGGCCGACGAAGTCCGCCCGCTGCAAGGTCGCCTGGGGCTTGGCCAGGTCGATGCAACGATCGGCGTCCAGCGCCAGGCGGCCCTGCAGGCGATCCAGCGACAGGGCCGCCGCCGCGCGGGCGCGCCGGCCCTGCAGGCGGATGATCGAAACCAGCGAGAGCACCGTCTCCAGCCCCTCGCCGACCACCAGCGGGGTATTGTCATAACCCTGGCGCACCGGCCCGATCAGCCAGGCGCCGCCGGTCACGCCGTTCAGGTGCTGGGGCCCCCACATGCGTTTTCCCAGGGCCTTGTCGCGGCCCGAGCCGTCGCGCAGCAGGTAGGTGGCGTGAACGCCGCCCGTCGGCCCCTCCGGCGTCTCGATCCGCACCAGCAGCGCCGGCGCGCGCACCCAGTCGCCGCGCCTGTCGTCCCAGCTGTGCCGGGCGGCGGGGTGGTAGCGCATCGAGGGCGCGGCGTCGGCGATGACTGCCGGATGCACGCCCCGCCCCAACAGGTACTTCTCGGCCAGGCTGCGCAGCACGCCTGTCGCGCCGCCCCACATCTCGCCGGCGTAGCGCAGTTTTCGCGCCTCTGCGTCGTCGGGCGCCTTTTCATCCTGGGCGTCGGGGCGCGGGGGAGGGGCGTCGCGCCCCGCCTCACCCACCAGACGGCGCGCGGCCGTCACCACGTCGTCGCCGCGCAGCAGCTGCTCAAGCTCGATGACGTCGCCGTGTCGCCCGCAGCTGAAGCACTTGAAGCGCCCCTCGGCCGGCTTCACGGCGAAGGGGCGTTCCTTCTTCTTCTTCCCGCACTCGTCGATCGGGCACCAGCTGCGATTGCCGACCAGCTTGCAGCCCTGGGCCTCAACCAGCTGGGCGACGGAGACGGCCCGACGAGCGCGTTCGAACAGGTCGCGCGCCATCAGCCGACCCCAGGAATGCGAGCGCCGCTCGCACGGTCGGCCTCGGCCAGACCCTCGTTGTTCACCTCGAACACGACGCGTCCGGCCTGGCGATCACGTCGCGCCAAGCCGAACTGGACCAGCGCGGCCAGCGTGCCGCCGCCGACGTCTCGGCCGGGCGCGAGCGACAACGGCTGGGCATCGACCAGCGCCTTCAGGGCCGCCAGGTGATGCGACGCCAGCTTGTGTCCGGTCACGGTGACGTGGACGGTCTTGGGCGACTTGGGCAGCTTCATGCGGGCTCTCCGGCGAACCGTTCCACGTCTTCGGCGCGGTGCAGGTGATCGCGCGTGCCCGGAATGATCAGGGTCGACCACCAGCCGCCGGCCTCACGGCAGGCGGCCATGACGCCGCCGTACGGGGTCTGGGCCTCCGCATCGCGGCGCATCCAGACGAAGAGGGCGTAGGGGGTGGCGGTGGAAAGCTCGGGATCCCAGCGCCCCAGCCGCATCGAGGGCCGCTCGCAGAACGTCGCCTGGGCCGACAGCCGCATCAGCAGGGGATAGCGCTCGCCGCCCTGCTCGAAGGCCAGGCGGCACAGCAGGGCCACGCCGCGGCGCGCGCGCTTCAGGCCCAGCTGGGCGAACGTCTCGGCCAGGCGGAACGGCGGGTTGGTGATGATCCAATCGCACAGGCGCGGATCCTCGCCACGCATCTCCGGCTCGGTCGGCGCCAGGAAGTCGCGCACCTGGCCGTAGCCGTAGTCATGCACGTCGCTGGCCTTCACCTCGAAGGTCTCGGCCAGCGACGCGGCCATGTGCCCTTGGCCGCAGGCCGGCTCCCACACTGTGCGGGCGGCCGGGTCCAGGCGCTGAATGAACTGCCCGATCGCCCGACCCGTCCAGGGCGGCGTGGGATAGAACTCCAGGCGGCGATAGAGGGCGGTCAGGGCGTCGTCGCTGTCGACGGCGCCGCGATGGCGGCGCTCGACGATCGCGCGGTTGTCGCGGCGGCTCATGCGGGCGTCCGCAGGGCTTGGGCCAGGTCGTCGGCGTCGACGCCGAACAGGCCGGCGACGACCTCCAGGCTCCACCGCGCATCCAGGAAGCGGGCCGCCCAGCGACGGATGTTCGGCGTCACGGCCTTCAGCCGCCGCCCCTGCACCGGCCGCGCCAGGCGGCCAAAGTCGATCGCCGATAACGCGATCAGCGCGCGAAGCGCGAGGCGAACCTGGTCTTGTTCCAGATACGCAGGCGAGGGGGCCGCGACGACCGCAACCGGATCCGGCGCGCCTTCCTCTTCGGCGCAGGGGGCTTTGGCGTCGGGCGCGGGCGGCGACGGATCTTGATCATGGGCGGCCTCTTCGTGGGGCTCTGTAGCCAGCATGGCGAGCTCGCCGAGGCGGCGCTCGACGCGCGCCTCGGTCCAGCCCAGCAGCATGGCGATGGTCCTGTTGCTCATCTTGGCTTGCTTGAAGGTCAGAAGGTCTTGGTCGGCGCGGGTCATCGGCGGTCGCGCTCCATCAGCTCGGCCAGCAGTTCGGCCGCCGCCTTCAGCGGGGCCGCTGCGGCGCGGCGATCGTCCGGGCCGGCCGCCACGAAGGCGCGGGCGGCGGCGCGGAACAGGTCCAGCACGGCGGCGCGGTAGGGCGTCATCCGTGCGAACGGCGTGTCGTGCGCCTGGGCGTTGGCGCTGGCAAAGGCGATCAGGTCCCAGCGCTTGTCGCCGCCGGGATCGGGCGCTGCGCCGGTCAGCTCGCCCAGGGCGGCGGCGGCCTGCTGCTGGGCATGGTGCGCCAGCTTTCGCCAGCGCTTGGCGGGTGAAAGGTCTGCCTGACGGCGAACCTGCTCGACGGCGAAAGGGCGGCTGCGCATCTCAGTCGTCCAGATCCGCGCGGCGACGGCCCGCGCTCGTGGTTGCGAGAACCGCCTTCAGGCGGGCGGCCGAGTAGGCGAGGTCCTCGGCGTGGCGAGCGCGGTCGCCGATGGTCTGGCTTTCGTCGACCAGGCCCTGGGCCAGCCACGCGAACTCGCGGGCGTCCTCCCAGGCCGGGTACGGCAGCTTGGTCACGTCGATGGCGCGCACCTGCCCGCGCAGGGCCGACAGGCGCATGTCCAATCGGGGCGCGGCATGGTCCGCGTCGACGATCAACGAGGCGCGGAAGTCGACCGCCAGCGCGCTGGCTTCGTCGATCAGGGCCGTCCAGCGCTCCAGGCGCTCGGCGGGCGTCATTGGTCGGCCTCGTCGTCGCCGTCCGAGCCGCGTTCCCGCGACTCGGACGGCCGTGCTTCCATGGGCGTCGCGAAACCAGCCACGGAGCAACTGAAGTGAGCGAAGACGACGAACTGCTTATGGACGTCGTGACAGACGTCTACGCCCAGCTCGGGGCCCAGGAGCGCTTGCTCAAGACGCTGGCCGGGCTGGTGCTGCTCAAGGCTGATGATCCAGAGCGGACCTTCGACGCGCTGCGTCGAACCGCGATCGATCGACTGGATGCCGACATACGTCAGGCCGACATGTCCCAGCCCATGCTGAGGCACCTGGAACGAATGTTTTCCCAGATCGAGCATGCGGTGCATTCGCGCTGAGAACGAAAAGCCGATCGAGCTGACCGCGGCCGCCGAAGTGCGGATTTCAGCGATGCGGGCAAGAAGCTTGGCCGCTGCGGCCCCGTGCGCGTCGCGTGGAGGCGAGCGTTCGTCGTCGGGCTGGAGGAGCGCGAGGCAGGCTGCCACCCGCGACTTGAGCGCGTGCGCGGCGGGGGTCATTGACCGCCCTCGCCGTCGCTGGAGGACTCGGCGTCACCGGCAGGCTCGGCAAAGAACCAGTCACCGCTGAAGGGGAGGCCGCGCGCAATCGCCTCGGACCGCAGCCGCTTCATGAACCGGAACGGCGGGTCGTCCTTGCCGCCCTCATATCGCGACACGCGCGATCGGCTCACCCCGCCAATGGCGGCGATCTCCTCCTGGCCGGTCTTGAAGACCTGCCGTCGTACCCAGCGCAGCGGCGAATCATCGGACATGATCCGCATAATGTGCGTGAAACGAACATCATTCTAGTTTATGGCGTTCGTATTATGCACGTGCGCCACGCGAACATTGTGGACATACGTTTGGGCATGCCCGCCGCCCGACGCGCCCCACGACAGGCCCGAGAGGTCATCGATGAGACGACCCTAGCCGGTCGCCTGAAGGCGTTGCGTGCGAGCGCCGGCGGCACCCAGGACGACATGGCCGAAGTGGCCGGCGTCAGTCGCAGCCAATACACCAAGTACGAAGCTGCCGGACACGATCCGCCCGAATACGTGCTGACGCGCCTGGCGGCGCACTTCGGCGTCTCGCCGTCATTCTTGCGCTATGGTCCGTCGGACTCCCGCATGCTGCGGGTCTCCGGACTTGTCGGAGCCGGCGCTCAGATCGAAGCGGGCGAGATCTACAGTGACCGCGTCGTCGAGATCCCGGCCTCGTGGTCCGACGCCACGGCTTATGAGGTGCGCGGCCAGTCGTGCTGGCCGATCTATGACGAGGGCGACGTCATCGTCATTCGTGGCGAGCAGCGCTTCAATGAGCAGGAGTGCCTGGGCCGCATGTGCCTAGTCGAAACCACCGACGGCATTGGCTTGGTCAAGCGACTACGCAAAGGCGCGCGCGAGGGGCTCTTCACGCTGGAAAGCCCCAACGCGCCGCCCATCGACGACGTGGCCATCACTAGCGCCCGGCCGGTGAAGCTGCATCTGCAACGCTAGCGACCGTCGAACCGCTGCCCTGGAATGAGGGGCGGCATGTCGTCGACGGGCCTGGACGTGCGCGCTTGGTCGCCCACCTCGCTGCCGCCCGGCAGGCGGCGCTCGATATCAATAAGGCGGCGCTCGACCAGGCCGAACAGCTTCACCCAGAACCCAACGGCGATCAGTCCGCCGCCTAGAGCCAGCAGCGCCGTCGCAAAGACAGCCCCACCTTCGGCGTCGACTGAGCCGGAGGATCCAGCGCCGATGAAAACGGCCAGGGCGATGCTGATGCCGCCGCAGACGAAGTAGCCCGTTCCGGTTCCGATGCGCGGCGCGACCGCGCCCTCTTGTCTGGACATAAGCGCCCCCAAAATAGCGCCTGCGGCGCTCGATTACCTACAGCCTATGAGCGCGGACGCCTCATGTGCAACGTCTGTAAATGCGCCTAAGCGGTTGTTCAGCGAACATTTTTGCGGACGTGGAGGCCCTTGTGTTGAGCGGAATGTTCGCTAAACGCACTTTTTGGCCTTGACCATCGGTGCGTAAAACGAACATCTAATTCTCAACCCCGCGCCGACCCACGAGGCTCGCTCGCCTCGATCGGATCGCCCGACCGGCGCCCACCGACAGCCACGGTGAGGCGTGACAGGCGGTCGGCGCGGCGGTCGAGGACCCGACATGACGGCCACCCAAGCATCCGCAGACGCCAACTGCGGACGTACCCCCAACCCGATCGACCTGCATGTCGGCGCGCGGATCCGCATGCGCCGCAAACTGGTCGGCATGAGCCAGGAAGCCCTGGCCGACCACCTGGGCATCACCTTCCAGCAGGTCCAGAAGTACGAGCGCGGCGCCAACCGCATCAGCGCCAGCAAGCTGTTCGAAGCCGCTCGCGCCCTGAAGGTCACGGCCGCCTTCTTCTTTGAAGGCTTGGACGTCGAGGCCGAGCCCGGATCGGGCGACGCGCCGTCGTCGGCCGACCTGCTGATGGGCGTCGCCGGCGGCATGGAACTGGCGCGAGATTTCGTCACCCTGCCCCATGCCGACCGCCGCCTGGTGCTGGACCTGGCCGAGCGCCTTGCCGGGCTGCGCGAACGCTCCGCACGCCGGCCGGCCAACGAGAGCGGGGCGCAGGCTCCGATCGGCGGACGTTCGACCGGCGAGATCGTGGCCGACCTCGGAAACGTCCGCCATGCGTAGGTCAGCTAGGATCCGAAAGCCGGCTGCGCACGAAGGCCAACTGGCTACGCAAGCCCTTATGCCAGCCCTCCGGAAGCTGAGCGTATTGGGTGCCAGGGCCGGCGTTTCGAGCGACGCGGGCCTCGAGCTCCGCCAGCACGGCCGCGCCGTCTGGGATCGCGCGGTAAAGGGCTGCGATCAGCTCCGCGAGAGCCGCCACCTCGCCCATCTTCTCCGCCTCCCTCTCGCGCAGGCGTTCAATCGCTTCGGTCACTCGGGCTTCTCCTCGGTTGTGAAGTGCAACCTTAAGGCCGAGCTTGGCTTGCGCAAAGCGGGGACGGTCTAGCTATGGCCAGCCCCGCCGAGCTCGCCCAGGACACCCGCGTCGCCGAGGTCATGCTGGCCATCGACACGGCGGGGCGCCTGCCCATCCATTTCGCCCCGGTCGCGGTGATCACGGCCGATGCGCCCTCGCGCCCGGTCATCGGCTTCACCCTCGACGGCCGCCGGTTCGTCTTGTCGCGCGCGGACGCCGTGATCCTGGCCCGCGTCATGCGCATGCGCGCCGAGGCCGCTCTCGACTACCTGGCCGGGGCCCTCTGGCAGAACATTGGCTGCGCCGACCTCCTGGCCCTGCAGGGCGACCTGCGCCGGGTGATCGGCCCTTGCCCGGCAAGCATGCGCCCATGAGCGGCAAGGTCGTCAGCTTCGCCGAGGCTTTCCAGCGCCTCTCGCCCTTCGACGGCGTGATCACCCAGGTCACCGGCCCGGGCGTCGCCCTGGCCGAGGATCCGGGCCAGGGCCTGCCGTTCCGCGACGGCGACATCGTCCAGGTCGTCTATCGCGCCCGGGACGGCAAGCCCGAGATCCGCAGCGCGCTCTACGGCCCCACGGCGATCGAGGTGGGCAAGAAGCTGGCGCGCACCCTGGGCTTTGATCCGCGCGAGCTCGTCGCGGTCGAGGCGGGCAACCCTCGCCCGTTCGATCTGGCCTGGATCCACCGCTTCGACGGCGGCGGGCCCGCGGGCGAGCGGCTGGCGAGGGTGCGCGGCATCTCGGCCACCTGGATCAACTTCGGCCTGGGCCATCGCCCCTACGTCCGCGTGGACCTGCGCCGCCACTCCCCCGCCACGGCCACGCCAATGGCCGCGACCCTCGAAGACAACCCGTTTCTCTCGCTCGGAGACGACGAATGACGTCGAACCCCATCACTACGCTGGTCCTGTCGGCCGAACCGATCCTGCGCCTCCTCGCCGACAATGAGCAGCGCACCTCAGGCGAGATCGCCAAGGCGCTCGACCGCGACAACTCCAACGTCAACAAGACGCTGAAGGCCATGCTCGAGGCCGCCCTCGTGCTGACCCAGCCCCTCGACGGCAAGACGGTATATACCCTGGGCGGCGCCGGCCACCTGGGCCTGCAGGCGCTCGACCGGGCCGCGGGCGTCGGGCCAGTGGCTGGCCTGCCGCTGTGGCCGCACGACAAGATCGCTTCCAACCCCGACAACCCACGCAAGGACTTCCCCGACGAGCATATCGACGGCCTGGCCGACAGCATCGCCGAGGCTGGCGGGCTGCTGCAGAACCTGGTGCTCTATCCGGCCGATGCGAGCGGCGTTCGCATGCTGCACGCCGGCGAATGCCGCTGGCGCGCGATCGGTCGGCTGATCGCCGAGGACCGGCTTCCACCCGCCCTGCAGGAAGGCCTGCCCTTCGTCGAGCGGGCCGGTACGCGCGCCGAGGCCCTGTTCATCGGCCTGGTCGAGAACGCCCAGCGCGCCGACCTCAGCCCCTGGGAAGACGCCAAGGCGCTCGCCGCCTATCGCACCGAAACCGGCCTCTCGGCTCGCGCCATCGCCTTCAAGCTGGGCCGGGCCCGCGAAGGCAAGGAAACGGGCGTGCGGGCCGTGCAGGAGAAGATCCGCACCGTCGACAAGGCCAGCCCCGCCAACATCGCCCTGCATGAAAGTGGCGTGTGGACCTGGGAAAAGCTGCGCGACAGCACCACCCAGGCTAAGCCGGAGGCGGAACCGGAAGAGCCTGCGCAGGTCGAGGGCGAGGAGGCCGTGGCGGTCGCGACGGCGGCCACCGCGCCGGAGCCGGATCCGGACCTGGTGCTGGCGGTGATGGAGATCGCCCACCGTGCCGAGCGCTTCCCTGGACCGAAGTCTCCGATTGGTCCGTCGACCGAGATAACCACGCCGATCACGGCTGGGGACGCCGGCAACTATCCTGTGGCCCAGGCCCTGCAAGCGGCAGGGTTGGCGATCTTCGGGGCCAGCTACCCCTATCACGTGATCCTTACCCTCCCTGGCCGCGAGCTCGCCCAGCGGCAGGCATGGGTCTACCCCGAACTCGACGACCGGATCCGCTCGGCGCGCAAGTTGGCCGGGATCAGCGAAGAGGACATCGCCAATCTGGAGGAGGCGGCCGGCTATCATATCGAGTGGCTGAACAAGGCACCGCCGCCGAAGCCGACCGAGATCTCTGACGAGGACGCCCTGGTCCTGCTGGAAATCTACACGGCGTGGAAGCAGCAGGGCGGCGACGGCTACAACTACAACACCCCCGCTTACCACGGCGCGCAGGTCCAGCCGAACGCCGACCGCGCAGTGCTCGGCGACCTCGCCAAACGAAAGTTTCTCAGCCTCGCTCTCAACGAGCCGCAGCGTGATGGGTCCGTTCGGGTCAAGCCCACGACGTGGCAGACCCCCAACTGCGAGGAGGCCCTAAAGGGCCGGTGGCCCGAGCTCGGCAAGGCCAGCGAGCGGGCCAAGGCGCTACATCAGATCCGAACCCAGGTGCTGGGTGCCGACGAGGCGGACGCCTGCAAGAAGGAAAAGCGCTTCGCCACCGCCTGGCTGAACGGACCGTTCGAACTGACGGAACAGGCGAAGAAGGCCATTGAGGATGAAGCCCAGCGCAAGCGCGAGCAGGAAGATCGCGACCGTGCGCGGCAGGAAGCGAGTGCGATGGCCGAGGCCGAGATCGCGGCCATCGAGGACCACGGGAAGGCGCTAACGCTCGACGCACTTGGCAGCCGCCTCCGGGATTTGCTCACCGCCAGAGGCCTGCCTGCGCCCTTCACGCGACCAACTCAAGCCTACTACGGCCGTCAGGGCGAGGCGGGCAATGGCGCTAGCTTTGGCTATGACGCCATTCCCTACCGGCTGGGATTGCTCGCCCTCAACGCCCTCACGGGGTGCTGGCCCGCGCACGAGCTCGACGATGACCGCGAGGCCACCGATTGGGTCGAGTTCGGCGCGTGGATCGCTGGCCAGCTGATCAGCGAACATGAGGTGGCCCCCGCCGACGCTGAACGCTTCGCCGATCGCATCCGCGTGCGCCTGCAGGGAGAGGCAGAAGGCGAGCTCGACTTCACCCGCGCCGGAGCGCGTGAGGCCGCCGACGTCTGGGCCGAGGACCACCTCGAGGACGGCCAGTACGTCGACCCGGATCACCAGGATCTCAACGAAGGGGAGGAAGCCGATGCAGCCTGACGCCAGCCCAAGCAGCGACATCGAAACGACGATCGCCCACCTGAAGGGCGAGGCCGCCCGCTACGCGGTCATCGCCATGGCGCACGTAGAGCGCGCCGCAATCCTGGCCCTCGGCACCGATCGGATTCCGGCCGCGCCGCTGCGGGCCCAGCGCTTCGAAGCCTGCGCCCAGCAGGCCGTCAGCCTCGCCGAGAAGCACCTAACCTGGGCCAACACCCTGGCGGCTTTCACCTGGTCGAGCACCGCCATCCGCGCCGGCGACCTGGCCCTGCTGCCGGCCACCTTCCTGCGCCGCTGCAGCGACGAGGACTACCCCGGCGAAGGCTTCTTTCGCCTGTCGACGGGCGAGATCGTGCGAGCGCCGCTCGCACCGCGACCCAGCGCCGCCGACCCCGGCCAGGGCGTCGCCTGATGTCGCTCGGCTTCTACCCGCACGCGGCCGCCCTGGCCGCCGCCTACCGCCCCCGCGACCCGGCCCTGGCCGAGGCGCTCGCTTTCTTCCGGAGGATCCGCATGCCCGGCGACACCCGCTTCGCCCTCGTCCGCTATCCCAACAACCCCCTGTGCAAGCCGGTCGCCTATGCCACGGCTCGCGACCTGGCCCGCGCCATTCACCGCCATCGCGGTGACGCGGCCATTCAGCTGCGCGACGACCAGCCGCTCAACATCCACGGGCGGGGCGAAGTGCGCGGCGTCTCGATCTTCACCCTCGTCGACGGCGCCGAGCGCGACTGTATCGGCTGGGCCTGGCTCGACGGCGGCGGCCGCGCCGCCCTGGAGCGCGCCCTGGCGGCCGAACACAGCATCGCCCCGACGATCGGGAAGCATAGCATTAGGGAGCGGGCGGCTTGACCAAGATACCGCTACTCGCGGCCATGAGGTGTGGCGGGGAACGCGTCCGGTTCGGTCAAGGTCAGCTGGTCACGCATCTGGGTCCAGTCGAAACGTGGGCGACCGAGGGCGATGCACATTTCGTCTGCCAGGCCGGTGATGTTTTCGCACGCTTGGATTGCCGAGACCCGGCAATCCTCCAGATCAGGTCGACCGTCGTGTTGGAGCTTTTCCAGAACGCCGTCGAGCACGCTGTGAATGATCGTGATCCGCGACCACACGTCTATAGCCTCGAAGCTGGGCAAGTCATGGATGGGGAACCTATTCATCGCCGCCTTACCCGCCTCCAGGCCGCGAACGTGCGTTCCTGCGAAACTCCGCACGCGCCTCCGCCAACTCGTGAGCTCCAGGACGGCCTTACAATAAAGCGCTTGATGTCCGACGATCCCGATGATCGCGATGATGGCCGATGCAAGGCGCTCGGCGTCGGCATGGCGCTTAGCGCTGCTTCGGGCGTCGTCGCGCCGCTCCTTGGCAGCGGCCTCGCCAAGTTGGCGGTTAACGTTCCTCAGGGCGACAATCACACCAAGAGAGGTCGCTGTGCCCGAAAACCACGGAGCGAATTCTTTGTTGTCCTTGAGAAAATCGAACGGGCCGTAGACGCCAGGCAAGGGGTCGATCGCGCAGAACACGCCTATGACCATGCCCGCAGCGGTGACCGCAATCTCCAGCGCATCTCTGAGATCTCTGTTCAGCACCTGCTCCTTCATTGGGGGAGCGGAGATGGTCGCCGCTTGATCGCTTCAGTCAAGCTTAAGTTCATCAATGGGAGCGGGTGCAGTCCATGGTTGCTGTGAGGCGCCTTATGGCGCGGGTTGAGCATATGCCTGACCCGGCGGCCTGGGCCGATGATGACTGGATGACCCTGGCCGAGTACGTGGCGGTCTTCTGGCCGCGTGGGCCGGTCACCGTCTCGTCGCTGCGGACCGAGATCAGGCGCGGCCGATTGACCCCGGCCCGCATGAGGGGGCTATTGTGGGTCACTCCCGCGAGTGTGCGGGCTCTTTTCCAACCTGAACCTGCGAATTCATGTCCCGCCGCTCCAAGGGCCCGCGCCTCTACCTCCGCTCCGGTCGCCGCGACAACCGGTCGGGAAAGCCGCTGCCCGACCTCTATTACATCCGAGACGGACAGACTGAGATCAGCACAGGCTGCGGTCCTGATCGCCTCGCAGGCCCTGACGGCGCCGAAGCCCAGCTCGCAGCCTATATCGCCGAAAAATGGGCGCAGAGGTCCGCGACGGAAGAAGTTGCTGACGATCGCCAGCGCCGAAGTGATCCGTCTAAGGTCCTGATCGCCGAGGTGCTGGCGCTTTATCTGAAGGAGCGCGCGCCTCGGCTCGCCGATCCGAAGGCCACCAAGGTCCGGGTCGACGCCCTGATGTCGTTCTGGGGCGACAAGCGCCTCGACGACGTCCGACGCTCCGAGTGCACGGCCTATGTCGAGCTCCGCATCACTCAGCCGCTGAAGGCCGCCAAGCGCGGCGCCGCGCTCCATAAGCGTGTGACCGACCAGGGCGCCCGGCGCGAGCTCGAGGACATGTCGGCCGCCATCCACTACTGGAACGGCGAGTATCCGCTGATCGTCCGGCCCAAGGTCCACCTGCCCGAAAAGCCCGAGAGCCCGCGCGACGCGCTCACCCGCGGTCAGGCCGCGGCCCTGCTCAGGGCCGCGATGGGCTACCGCCTGGAGATCGCCGCCGACGGCGCCCGCTCATGGCGGCGCCTGAGCGGCAGCGCCCGCGCCAACCGCGCCCACCTTCGACGGTTCATCCTGATCGGCCTCTACACCGGCAATCGCCCGGCCGTGACGCCCCAGCTGCTCTGGGAAGAGTCGGCCACCCAGGCCTGGGTCGATATCGAGGACGGCATGGTCTATCGCCGCGGCAAGCGCGAGAAGGACCACAAGACCAAGCGCAGGCCGGTCGTCCGGATCCCGCATCGCCTCCTGGCGCACCTCCGCCGCTGGCGCCGGCTTGACCAGGCCAAGGCCGCCCAGCTGCTGGAGGCCGAGGACCTGGTCATGGCCAACACCGTGCTGCACCACGGCGGCGCGCCGATCGCCGGCCGGATCCGGCGCGGCTTCGAGGCCTGCGTCACCGACGCCGGCCTGGCGGCCGAGGTCTCGCCCCACTGGCTCAGGCACACCTGCGCAACCTGGCTGATGGAAGGCGACGTGGATGTCTGGGAGGCCGCGTCCTACCTCGGCATGAGCCCCAAGGCCCTGCTCGACAACTACGGCCACCACCGGCCGAGCCACCACGCACGCGCGCGAAAGGCGCTTGGATGACTTTCACGTATAAAGGGCCTGAAGCGCCAATGGGCGGGGCTGAACTTATTGTTGAGATAGCCAAACAAGTCGTCGAGCTATCCAAAGCGGCAGCATGGCCGATTGTGGTCGTCGTGATCGCATTGACCTTCCGCCGAGAAATCCGATCGCTGCTAAATCGCAAGTTCAAGTTCAGCGGACTTGGCGTCGAGGGGGAATGGGGAGACGTCAACCAGCAGGTCTCTGAACTGAAGGAGGAGGTTACCGAAGTTCAGAAGGAGAGCCCCCCAACTCCGAGTGTCGCCCTTAGCGCCAATGGGGTTAGCGGAGAGACGGCGATCGACGGGCAAGCCAGCTTAAAAGGCCCGCCGGGGGAGGGGAGCCCGCCCGAGGCTGAGCCAGCGCTCGGCACTCAGAGAGATAGCGGAGTGTATGCGCATATCTTGCCCAAACGCCCCTCACCTCGGCAACGCGTTCTAACGGCGTGGTCGCGCTTAGATACCACGGTCAATCAAGCCGCCGCACGCTATGGCGTAGACACGGGATTCACCCTTGAGACGCTCGGAAATCTTCATCTGAAGAGCGTGATCTCCGATGACACCCTTAGGATGGCCATGGAGGCGAATGCCATTGCGACGCAAGTTTCGGTGGCGGGCAGGATGATCAGCCATGTCGCTGCAAGAAAGTTCGAGGCGTCAATCACTGAAATCATAAATCGGCTCAAGATAGAGGCCAATTTGAAGACGGCGCCTTGAGCTGTCTTTATACCCCGCTTCCCAGAAACTTCCCGGAATGCCTGCGAACAGACGTGAACAAATCAGGGAAGTGGCGAACGCGACGCCCTAAAAATTCAATCACTTAGCGCCTTGCCCCTACGTTGACATCGTAGGGGTCACAGGTTCAATCCCTGTCGCGTCCACCATCCCCTCCCTCTCAGGTCTGGTTCCAGGGCTTGCGGCGTTTTCGCGCTGGCAGGGGGCTTGTCATTCTGTCGAAAGATCCTCGTGGCTGCCGGGGATGATCGTCGTCGCGGCGTGAGGGCGGTGGTCTCTGGGGTCGTCAGCGCGTCTCTCGCGATCCGGCATTGAGCGTTCTCCACAGCTTTTGCGAGTGGTCAGCTTGACTATGGGTTGACCTTGGTGCGGCGCCTTGCGAGTTCCGGTTGTGTCGCGAATTTAGCGGCCCCGGGGGCGGTTGCATGTTGCGTGTTGGAAGCCGGCTGGGGCTGGCGGCTTTGATGGTCTCGTGCCTGAGCGCGGAGGCCCTGGCCCAGACGCAATCAGTCACGTACCGCTACGATAGCCTGGGGCGGGTGGTTCAGGTCACCTATTCCAATGGCGCGTCTGTGACCTATGCCTACGATGCGGCTGGAAACAGGACCCAGCAGGCCTCCTCTCCCAAGACGCCGGCTCCAACCGTGGGCAATGTGGCGGCGAACGTAGCCTATAATACAGCGACCGCCGTCGCCCTGACGCCGTCGGGCGCCTACGCCAGCCTTTCGGTCGTCGCCTCTCCGACAAGGGGCTCGGTATCGATCAGCGGGACGACCGCGACCTACACCCCGACCAATGGAACCTACGGCGCCGACAGCTTCACCTACAAGGCCGTGGGGCCCGGCGGCGAGAGCGCCCCGGGCACGGTCAGCATTTCCGTGGCGACGCCGGCCGCGCCAAGCGTTGCGGCGGTGTCGGCGTCGACCGCCTACAACACGCCCACGACGTTCAACCTGGCGCCGAGCGGCGTCTACGCCAGCCTGTCGAAAGCCTCCAATCCCGCCCATGGTTCGGTCGTCGTCTCGGGAACGACGGCGACCTATACGCCGACGAACGGCTACTACGGCGCCGACAGCTTCACCTACACGGCCACCGGGCCGGGCGGGACCAGTGCTCCGGCGACCGCCAGCCTGACGGTCGGGCTGCCCGCGGCGCCCGGGGCGGCGGCGGTGTCGACCAGCACCGGATACAACACCGCCAAGAGCATCGCCCTGTCGCCGTCGGGCGTCTATTCGAGCCTTGCGGTCGTGGCTTCGCCGACCAAGGGGGCGGTGTCGATCAGCGGGACGACGGCGACCTATACGCCCAACACCAGCGCCTATGGCGCCGACAGCTTCACCTACAAGGCCGTGGGCCCCGGCGGCGAAAGCGCGCCGGCCAGCGTGGGGGTGACGATCGCCAATCCGCCCGCGCCTTCGGCGTCGGACATCGGCGTGTCGGTGGGCTACAACAGCGCGGCCAACGTCTTCTTCCCCGGCGGCGGCGACTGGGTGTCGCTGAACCTGGTGAGCCAGCCCTCGCGGGGCAGCCTGGGCGCCTGGACCTGGGCCAACGGCGGCTGGAACATTCCCTACACGCCGAACGCGGGCGTCTATGGCGCCGACAGCTTCGTCTACAATATAACCAATCCCGGCGGTTCGTCGGGCAACCGCACCGTCACCCTCAACGTCGCTACGCCGCCGGCGCCCGCCGCGAGCGACGCCACGCTCAGCGTCGGCTACAACAGCACCGCCAGCCTGAACCTGCCGATCTCGGGCGTGACGACGGGGGCCGCCCTGGACGCCGCGCCGGCCAAGGGGACGGTCTCGTTCTCCGGAACCACGGCCACCTACAAGGTCACCTGGCCCAACTACGGCTCCGACAGCTTCACCTATCACGCGACCGGTCCCGGCGGCTCGTCGGCGGTGCGCACCGTCAATGTCTCGATCGGCAATCCCCCGATCCCGTCGTCGGACAACGGATCGGCCTCGACGACCTACAACAGCGCCGTGACGATCACCTATCCGGTCACTGGCGATTACGCCGAGGTGGCGCTGGATTCGAACCCGGCCCATGGCAGCATTTCCACGCCCGGCCATGTCGCCGGCGTGGGCCACCAGTCGACCTATACGCCGCACGCCGGCTACTACGGGCCCGACAGCTGGACCTTCCGCGCCTACAACGCCGGCGGCTCGGGGCCGGTGAGAACCTTCAGCATCAATGTCGGCCTGCCGCCGGCGCCGACCGCCGCCGCCGCCAGCCTGTCGATTCTCTCGCTCACCAGCGGTTCGGTCCAGCTGCAGCCGGGCGGGGCGTATTCGGGCGTGGCGATCAGCGCCCAGCCGGCCCATGGTTCGGTGTCGCTGAACGGCGCGACCGCCACCTACACGCCCAGCGGGGCCTATGTCGGCGGCGACAGCTTCAGCTACGTGGCCTCAGGGCCCGGCGGAAGCAGCGCGCCGGCGACCGTCAGCGTCACCGTGCAGAATCGGGCTCCGACCCCGCAGAACGACGCGGTGAGCACGTTCCAGAACCAGGCGGTGACCTTCGACCCGCGGGGCAACGACTCCGATCCCGAAGGGCATGGGCTCTCCGTCTCGAACGCCTGGGGCGCCCCCAACGGCACGGCCCAAGCCAACGGCACGTCGGTGACCTATACGCCGGCGGCCGGCTTCGTCGGTACGGACAGCTTCTACTACAATGTCATCGACGGATACGGCGGCACGGGCACGGCTACGGTCACCGTCAACGTGCAGCCGACGCCCGTCTTCTCGGCCGGGGTCAGCACGCCCAGTTGGTTCGCCCAACGATACGGAACCGCGCCGATCACCAGCGATCCGGCGGTTACCGTCACGACGGCCAACGGTGTTGGACCTTACACCTACGCCTGGGAACGCGTCTCCGGCGACACCAGCACCACAGTCAATCCGTCGGGGGCGACGGCGACCTGGTCGCGCACGCTTTCGACCTACGGCCAATGGACCTCGGTCTGGCGCTGCAAGGTCACCGACGGGGCCGGACGCGTGGCCTACACCTCCACCGTCAGCGTCACCTTCCAACGTGAGACCGCTTCGTGAGCCGAACAATCCCGCTGGCCCATTACGTGAAAGCTTCGGTTTCGATGATCCCTTCCAGTTCTTCGCTGCGTTGTCGCGCACTGGGCGCGGCGAGCGCCGGCGTGCTGGCCCTGGCGCTCGGAGCGGGCGCCGCATCGGCTCAGGAAGGCACGGTTCCCGGCGTTCGCTTCGGCGCGGCCGACCTGATCGCGCCGAGCGCCGCGGAGGCCTACTACGCCTCCCAGCCCGCTACGGTCACCTATCCCTGGGCCAATGCGCGGCCGCCGGAGATCACCGAGGCGGCGGCGGCGCTGGGGAATGATCCAGGACGGATCTTCGTCTTCGTTCGCAACAACATCCGCATCGTGCCGATCTATGGCGTGCAGAAGGGCGCCGTCGGCGCGTTGGTCGATCGTTCGGGCACGTCCTTCGATCAGGCCCAGTTGCTGGTGGAGCTGCTCCGCGCCGCCGGCTACCCCTCGGCCCGCTACGTGCTGGGCGATCTCACGCTCACGGGCGCCCAGCTGGACGAGTGGCTCGGCGTCAGGACAGTGAGCGCGGCCACGGCCCTGCTGGCCAACGGCGCCATTCCTGCCTCCATAAGCGGGTCGGGCGATGTCGCCAGCGTCACGCTCGGCCATGTCCAGGTCCAGGTCGAGGTCGGGGGCGTGACGCGAACCTACGATCCCTCCTACAAGCCCAGCGACATGGGCCAGGCGATCGACGCCAAGACGGTCGCGGGCCTGTCGCGAGCCGGGTTCGTGTCCACCGCGCTGAGTGGGGCGACGGCGCAGAGCGAGAGCGGCGCGCCCTACGTCGCCGGCGTCAATATCGCCGGCATCGAGCAGACCCTGTCGACCTCGGCGACGACCCTGCTGACCCAGTTGCGCACGACCTACAAGGAACGCGGCAGCGACGACCTCACCGGTGCGCGGACCATCCGGTTCTCCGAGGCGCCCGAGGGCAGCCCGACGACCGGCGCGTTCAGCGCCCGGCAGAGCTTCACGGGCGGCATGCCCGATCGCTATCGCACGGTCCTGTCGATGGCCGCTGGATCCTGCGGCCGCAGCTTCTTTGTCGACGAGATCTATGGTCGCCGCCTGACGCTGCACCGCATGATCAGCTACGGCACGGCGGTCGGCGGCGTCTATGTGGACGGCGTCATCGTCGGCGCGGGCTGTGGCGACACCGACAGCCTGCAGTCCTACGCCATCAACCTGTCGGTCAATCACCCCTACGCCGCCGCCAATGGCGCCTACATGGACGCCAACGCCGTCAAGTACGTCGACCGCTATGAGGACGTGGTCATCGTTCACGGCTGGGGCGACACCGGAAGCGAGCTGCAGGGCAAGCTCGGGCAGGAGGCCAATCAGGAACGCGACGAGAAGATCCCCGATCCTGTCGAGGAATCGAACGTTCCCGACGGCACGGTCTTCGTGCAGTCGGACGCGGGCACCACCCAGGTCTCCGTCAAGTCCAAGCTGGGCGCCAGCTGGTTGGCCCAGGCCTCGCGGACGTCCGAGTTGCTGGAAACGGTTTCCGGCGTGGGGCTGCAGCATCACCACACCCTGGGCGTCTCGTATTCGCAGGCGCACTTCTTCGTCTACGACAGCAACAAGAACCGAATTGCCGATCCGAACGAGCTCCTTGGCGAAGCGCCTAAGGACAGCGGGATGCGGCTCGACCTGGATTCGGCCTACAGCACCTCGCGCGTGACCGGCGACGCCGCCGACGAACTGGCGACCCGGCACACGCTGGCGGCGGCCCTGGCCATGCTCGAAGGCAGCGTGATGGAGCAGCAGCTCGATGCGGTGGACACCGCCTCGACCGCCCAGCGCCTGCCCTGGGGGCAGCAGAACCTGGCCAGCACGATCCGCTATCACCTGTTCCCGGCCGGGATCGCGGCGCCCGCGGTGGCCACCTACAGCGCCGGCGCGACCGCCAGCGGCAGGGTCTGCGCGGGCTCCAACCTGACGACCCAGGGCTTTTCCGTGCTGCAGGCCAACGATCGCATGCTGGGTCCGGGCCAGGCCAATCCGGTGCCCAGCGTCTGGAGCAACCCCAACCCGTGGGTGCCCCAGACCGACGCCACCATGCACCGCGGCTGCGCCTGGGTCGCCTTCAAGGCCGACGGCAGCCACATCGCCCACATGGTCACCTCGCTCGACCGCGGCCTGAAGGGCGGCGGCACGGGCGACGACGCTGAAAAGAAGGAGGGCTTCAAGCCCGAGAAGCAGGCCGACCTGCTCAAGGACCAATATAAGGACCGCTCGTCGATCAACGGCGCGGACCTGCGCACGGGCGCCTTCACCTTCACCCCGCCGGCCGACCTGAAGGTCGGCGGTGGAGAGTTCCCCTACAGCCTGTCGTTCGAGCGGACGTTCCAGGCGGGCGGTCCGAAGTGCGCAGGTTGCAGCTTCGGCTGGACGCACAATTTCGACATCCGCGCTGCGGCTTCCGGCGGCGGCCTGGAGGGCATGGGGGCGACCAGCCCGCTGGCGATGGCCGGACCTCTGACCGCGCTGGAAGGGGCGTTCGCGCTCTATCGCGACAACCCCAACGCCGCCGGCAACCAGCTGGCGGGCGCAGCGGTGATGCGCTGGATGTCGCGCCAACTGAGCAACAACGTGGTGACGGTCACGCAAGGGCCGTCGAACGAGACCTTCGTTCGTCTTGTCGACGGCAGCTACGCCGCGCCGCGCGGCTCGGCGGCGGTGCTGACCCAGACGGGCGCCCGCCGGACGACGCTCGAGCCGGGTGCACGCAGCCTGACCTGGCTCTACGATCAGGTTTCCTATTCCCGACGCGCCAAGGGCGGCGACGTGCTGCAGTTCAACTGGCGGGAATGGAACCCCGGCTGGATGGGCTCGACCACGGTGCGCTATCCGAAAGCCAAGGCCTTCGGCTTCCCGGCCAGCACCTGGACCTTCCCCAAGGGCGTCTCGGTTACCTTCAGCTACTGCGACTCCCAACCGCTCATCTACCTGCAGCGGGTGTCGGCCTGCCGCGACCGGCTGACACGGGTCTCCAACAGCCTGGGCTACTATATCGACATCGACCGGCTGACGGCGACGGGCTCGGACGGCCGCGTCTCGTCGATGCCGATCCCGTCCACGCTGGCCAACATCCAGGACTGGGAAGCGCTCGAGCCGGAAACCCTGACGCAGGCCGGCGGGGGCGTCTGGAAGTTCGAATGGCGCCGGGCCGGAACGGGCGACCGACCCTCGCCCTATCCCTACCTGGCCAAGATCTACGCGCCCGACAACGCCACCGTCGCCCACCAGCAGATCGCCTATGATCGCACCAACCGCGTGCGCGAGGTCTACGACCGTCTCGGCGTCTCGGGGGCGCGGCCGTCGACCAAGGTCCTTGCACCGGGGCTCGGCCTGGGCCGCTCGATCGACGCCGCCGGCGGCGTGATCAGCATCATGTACGACAGCAACGACCGGGTCGTTCGCCAGAGCGACGAGCTTGGGCGCACGACGGCCACGAGCTACGACAGCCTGGGCCGGGTCTTCTCGCGCACGCTTCCCGAGCTGAACCGGATCGAGATGAAATACGACGACCGCGACAACGTCGTGGAGCTGCGGACCATCGCCAAGCCGAACACCAGCCAGCCGAACCTTGTGGCGCCGGATCTGGTGGTGAAGGCCGCCTACGATACGACCTGGAACAAGCCCCTGTGGATCCGCGACGCCCGCAACAACACGCCGGGCGACAGCGCCTATGACCTGCAGACCGACTACACCTACAAGGTCTCGGGCGGCGGCGCCGGCGAGGTCGAGACCGTCACCCAGCCGCCGGTCGGCGGCGTGCGCCCGGTCTGGCGCTACGAGTACGGGGGGCTGGGCCTGGTGACCAAGGTCACCGATCCGACCGGCGTGGTGACCACGACCGCCTATGACGCCAAGGGCAATCCGACCAGCTCGACGCTGGATCCGACCGGCGTGGCGGCGACGGCCTGCAAGATGTTCGACGGCCAGGGCAACGTGATTGGCGAGACCGATCCGCGGGCGGGGGTGTGTCCGTGAGCGGGGGCAAGACGATGACCGTGAAGGGACGCCGGACCGCCTTGTTGTGCGCAGGCAGCGCGATCTGTCTCGCCGGGGCCATGGTCGCCTCGGGGGCGTGGGCGCAGACCTATGCCGCGACCGACTATACGACGTACTACAAGTACGACAGCGCGCGCCGGCCGGTGCTCAAGGTCGGGCCCGATCCGGACGGTTCGGGTCCGCTCAAGCGCCGGGCGGAGCAGACGACCTATGACGCCATGGGGCGCGTCACCCAGCTCGACATCGGGACGGTCGACGGCGTGTCGGTCAGCGCCGGCGTGGTGTCGGTCAGCGGCCTGACGATCAATCAGTCGACGCTGACCCGCTATGATGCGGTGGGCAACAAGACCCAGGTCTACGCCTATCCGGGCACGGCGGCGGCGAGCCTGACCCAGAAGAGCTATGACGGCGCGAACCGGGAGCTGTGTTCCACGGTGCGCATGAACTCCGCGGTGTTCCAGAGCCTCTACAACGCCTCGGACCGGCCCGACGCCTGCGCCCTGCAAACCGAAGGTGCCGAGGGCCCTGACCGGGTGACCCAGACCGAGTACGACGCGGCTGGCCAGGTCGTGAGGGTGTTCGAGGGCGTCGGCACGCCCCAGGTGCGCCGATACAAGTTCAATGTCTGGCGCCCGAACGGAAAGCAGGGCTTGGTCTATGACGCCAACGGCAACGTCACCAGCTTCAGCTATGACGGCTTCGACCGCCTGACCTACACGCACTACTCGGTTCCCGACCGCGCTCCGCCGGGCCAGCTGACGCTCGCCAACGGCGCCGACTACGATCTTTTCGGTTATGACCCCAACGGCAATCGCCAGACTTGGCGCCGGCGTGACGGATCGACCATCAACTACGGCTTCGACGCCCTCAACCGCATGAGCGGCAAGAACGGCGCGCAGATTCCGACCGTCGGCTACAGCTATGATCTGGCGGGGCGCCCGGCCGCGACCTGGTTCCATACCAGCGGCCAGGGCGTCACCTATACCTACGACACGGCCGGCCGGCAGAAGACCGAGAGCACCTTCGGCCGCACCCTGACCTACGACTACGACAAAGCCGGCAACCGCACCAACATGCGCTGGCCCGACAACGCTTTCACCGCCTCGGCCTACTACGCCGACAGCAGGCTCTACTGGGTGGGCGACGGGACGAACTTCGGCGTCAACGTCAACCGTGACAACCTGGGGCGCGTCTCCAGCATCGGCAGCGTCAACAGGGTGTCGAGCTACGGCTACGACGCGGGCAACCGCCTGACCAGCCTGCAGCATGCCCTGTCGTCGGACGCCGCCTCGGGGGTGAACTTCGGCTTCGGCTACAATCCGGCCAACCAGACCACCGGCCAGTCGATGCAGAACGGCGCCTATGTCTGGGCCGGCGCCAACACCACCCTCAGCGCCACGGCCGACGGCCTGAACCGTGACGCGGCGATCGCCGCGGCGGGCGGCTACGATGGGCGCCAGAACCTGGTCAACGACGGCGCCGGGCGGGCCTTCGCCTATGACGGCGAAAACCGCCTGGTCACGATGAGCGGTTCGGCCAGCGCCAGCCTGGAATATGACCCGCTGGGCCGGCTTTCCAAGACGACGATCAACGGCGCCGTCACCCAGTTCCTCTATTCGGGCGACCAGCTGGTGGCCGAGTACGATGGCGCGGGGACGCTGCTGCGGCGCTATGCACATGGACAGGGCGCCGATATTCCGCTCGTCTGGATTGAAGGGGCGGGGGTTTCCGCCGCCGCGTCTCGCTATCTGCTGACTGATCGCCAGGGCTCGGTGATCGGCGTGGTCAACAACGCCGGCGTCGCCATCGCCAAATACACCTACGGACCCTATGGCGAGCCGGGCGACAACTGGGGCGCCGGCAGTCGCTTCCGTTACACCGGCCAGATCGCCCTGCCGGAACTCAAGCTCTATCACTACAAGGCGCGGGTCTATGATCCGGCGCGCGGGTGGTTCCTGCAGACCGATCCTGTCGGCTACGAGGATGACATGAACCTCTACGCCTATGTGGGGGGAGATCCGCTGAACAAGACGGATCCCACGGGGGCGTTCGCCGAGGACAAGAACCGCAATCTCGACAATGCCGGCAAGGCTGTCGACGCTGTCGACAAGGCGGCGACGGTCGCCGAAGGGGTCGCCAAGGCCTCGCAGGTCGGCGGCAGGCTTGCTGCAGACGCAGCCAAGGTGTCGAAGGTCACCGGTCCTCTTGGTGCGGGCATAAAAACCGCTCAGCGGATTGAAGCCGGGGAGAGGCCCGTAATCGCTGCCGCCAAGGAAGGGGGCGACTATGCCCTGGGCCAGGCGACCGGCGTCGTCGGCGCCGCAGTTGGCGCAGAGCTTGGCGCGGGCGCTGGCGCCATTGGCGGGGTCCCTGGCATGGTTGTCGGTGGGGCGGTTGGAGGAACCGTGGGATCTCTCTTTGGTGCCGACGCTCTAAAAGGCGGTGTTGCCGCTGCTAATTGGGCGTTCAATAAAGGCGTCAGCGCGTTCTCGAAGACCCCTGTGGCAAAGGGGGCTGCTCAATGGGCCAACGATTTGGTGAACAATGCCGTCAACAGACAGAAGAACTGGTAGTATTGAGGTGGGGGTGTGTCGCAGGAAGCCGCTTCCCATCGTCCTTTCCATATCAATTCTTCTCGTGGTTATGATTTCGTTTTCAGCATACTCGACAATGCGAGGATTTGAGCCAAACTCGTCCCCAGCCAGCCGGGCGACGTTTTTCTGGATGGCTGCGGCTATTGTCGTGTTTCCGGCTATTTCGATTGCCTATATTATAAAGTTGGTCAATTTTATTAGGTATAATTTCTACTGTATATCTTTCGTTGGCGATGACCGAATTCGCCTTGTCGCGACCCTATCCAAGGTGGTTGGGGTTGAACTTGTGCGGAAGATTGTTGTTGGTGGTGGCGCTGCCGTGTTTCATTTAAGGACGGGCGGAAAGGTCCATGTCGACATAAATTCGTCTTTTCAGGAGGCGGGTGATGTAGCCGATGCTCTTCGTGCGAGGCTGCCAAGCTGTGAGGTTGTTTTTAAGTAGTCTCCGCCTATCCAAAATCCCTTCGAGCATCGTGTGGCATCAATGAAAAACATCCGTTTCGGTCTTCTGTGCGCGGGTCTCGCGATGGCTGTCGCCGGTTCGGCGGCCGCTCAGGGCGTGCAGGTGATCTACGAGTACGACGCGCTGGGGCGTGTGACCAAGGTCACGAGCGGCGCCCAGATCACCACCTACAGCTACGACGCGGCGGGCAACCGCACGTCCCACAGCGTCACGGGCGGCAAGCCCGCGCCGGTGGTCGTGCTGCCGCTGCTGGGCGGGCTGGTCATTCCGCTGCGCTAGCCTAGCTCTCCCAGCCATCCGTCCCAGCGGCGCTTGCTGACGCCAGGGTCGTCGTGGGGCTTGTCTTCCAGGGCGGCGCGGTAGGCGGCGAGCGTGGCGCCATGGGTTTCGGCGAACAGGCGGGCCATCAGGGCGGGGCTGGTAAAGCCCAGGCGCTCGGCCAGGGCCGCGTCGTCGGCCGCGGCGGGGTCTCGGGCGTCGAGCGCGCGGCGCAGGGCGTCCAGGCGGATCAGCTGGATGAAGCGGGCCACGCCCCCCTGTTTCTCGAACAGGCGATAGAGCGACGAGCGCGAGACGCCGGCGCCGGCGGCTATGGCCTCGACCGACAGCGCCTTGTCGGCCAGGCGCGGCAGCACGAAGCGGCGCACGGCCTCGCGGCGCGAGAGGTCGCGGCGCTGGTCCTCGCGGCCGGCGCGCGCGGCGTCGCCGCCCACCGACGACAGGATGTCGACGAAGGCTCGGCCCAGGGCCGGCAGGGCCGCCGAGGCCAGGGTGTCGCCATGCCTCGCCAAGGAGGCGAGGAAGTCGGCCAGCACCAGGTTGTCGGGCGCGGCCAGCACCTGGCCGTGCAGGCGGCCCGCGGCGCCCAGGGCCGCCTCGACGACGTCGCGGGCGATGCTGGCGGTCAGGATCAGGGCGTCGTCGTGCTCGGTGCGCATCGGCCGCCGGGTGTCGAGCAGCACGCTCATGCCGGGCGTCAGCAGTCGCGGCGGGCCGGGGACCTGCAGCCGTACCTGGCCTTCCAGCACATGGGTCAGCACGAAGTGGTCGAAGCCGTCGCCGGCGATCCGTTCGCGCCGGGCATGGACGACGCCCGACAGGCGGCGCTCGAACAGCAGAACCTTGTCCAGCCGCCAGCCGCGCACGCGGGCGAAGAACGGGCCCTCGCCCCGGCTGACGTCGGAGCCGCGGGAATAGAGCCTGGCGTAGAGCGCGAAGGCCTCGTCGGCCGGATGGTCGTCGCTGGAGAAGCGGAAACTGTCTGCGGCGGCGCTCACGGGCATGTCAGGCGCTCGCGGTCTCGCGGGCCAGCCGCAGCCAGGGCGCGGCGCCCAGAGCGGCGGCCAGGGCCGCCAGGCCTGCGGCGAGGGCGGTGACCAGGGCCAGGGCCATGGCCAGGCCGTGCGGGCCGGCGAACAGGCGGTCGCTGACCATGCCCGTCAGCAGAGGGCCGAAGCCCAGGCCGGCGACGGTGACGAAAGCCAGGTACAGTCCGTTCATCGGCGGTCGCAGGGCGGCGGGGCTGAGCGGCTGCAGGCCGGCCAGGGCCGCCAGGGCCGCGCCGCCGCCGCCGGCGGTGATCAGGAACAGGGCGGCCGCCGCGACGACCGGCGTGCTCGCGCCCGCCAGCAGGGCCGCGCCCAGGACCGCGAGGGCGAGGCCGCCGGCCAGCACCAGGGCCGGACCGCCGCCGGCGGGCAGGCGGCGGTCCATCACCCAGCCGGCCGCCAGGTGTCCGCTCGGCGCGGCGACCAGCACCACGGCGCCGGCCAGCAGGGCGCTGGCCGCGGGCGGCAGGCCGCAGGCGCGGTTGACGATCGAGGGCGCCCAGGCTGCGGCGGCCTGCACCGCCAGGATCACGCCGCCGGCCGCCAGGAAGTGCAGGCCAAGGCTCGCCGGGCGGGCGGCGAGGCGGGCGAGGGCGGGAGCCAGGCCAGAGCCGTCGCCCTGGGCCGGCCGCAGTCCGCGCAGCCGCCAGGCCAGCAGGGCCACCAGCAGCAGGTTGGGCAGGGTCAGGAGGACGATGGCGGCGCGCCAGGGCGCGTGGCCGAAGGCGCTCAGCAGGCCGCCGGAGAACGCGCCCAGCGCCAGGCCGCCGGCCAGCATCGCGCCGCTGCGCCCCATCGAGGATCCCGAGGTGAACATCGACACCCAGCGCGACAGCCGCTCGGGCGGCGCGGCGGCGACGATCAGGGCCAGGGCCGCGGGCGCGAAGGCGGCCTGGGCCAGGCCCAGCACCAGCCGCGCCGCCAGAAGGCCCTCATAGGTCGTCGCGAAAGCCAGGGCGACGGTGGCGGCGGTCCACAGGACCGCCGCGCCGGCCAGCAGAGGGGCGGGCGGCAGGCGGTGGCCACGATGGCCGGCCAGCAGGGTGGCCAGGACGTAGAGCGCCACGAAGGCGGGGCCCTGCAGCGCGCCCAGTTGGGTGTCGGTGAGCTGGAACTGGGCCTTGAGCGCCGGCGCATAGACGCTGGGAACGGCCCGGTCCACGAAGGCCATGAAATGCCCCGCCGCCAGCAACGCCACCCCCGAGGCGTCGAGCAAGGGATACGGGTCTGTACGCGACCTCACGCTATTCAGGCGCCCAGTTCTCGTGATCCGCACCCCCGCGCGGATCTTGGTCCGTCGTAGTTAACCAAACGCCCGGGTCTGTCCAGCCCTGCGGGCCGGCGGCGGGCGGCCAATGTTCCAGTTTTGGGACGCGACAGGTGCCGCACTGCGGTGTTAGCGCTCGCACAACGCGTCCCGCCGTGCGGCGGGAACGGGCTCTCAGCGCCGCGAAGGGTCGTCGATCCCTCGAACCCCGGCGGCGCGAATGGGGGGCGGCTCGGCGTCGTCGCGCACTCCACAGGCGGGGGCGGCGTCGAGGCGAACCCGTCCTGAGACTTCGCCGCAACCTCCAACGCGGCGAGGACGTGAGGGTGGCCAGAGCGACAGGTCGTGGGGGCGATCGTCGTCCGGCCCGTGACCAGCGGTGCGCCGCTGGTCGCCTCCGCTCACGGCCAGAACACCGATCGATGGTCGTTGATATCTGAAATAATCGCCAGGGTTGATCTGGATTTCGCGGGCGAACTGCGCGACCATTGCTGCGGCGCCGAAGGCCTGCGCCTCGCGGCGGCCAACGTCCGTGTTCCGATCGTCGGAGGACCATTTTGTCGAGAATTCGACGAAACTCCCCCTCTGTGGCGCTGGCGCCACATCCGATTTGCGAAGTCGTGCGTTTGTCGTCATGGAAGCCGCCCCGCGGGGGGCGTCCAGGCTAACTTTATTAGAGGGTTCTCATCATGAAATTCGGGTTGCTGGCTGGCGTCGCAACCGTCGCGCTCTGCGCGGCGTCCGGCGCCTCCGCCCAAAGCGCGTTGAGCGGATGGTATGTGGCCGGCGACGTCGGTTACCACTCGACCGAGGGCGTTGAGGCGAGCTCGTCGGTGAACGCCACCGACGGCCGTCCTTACGACTGGACCTTCTCGACGGACGAAGACTGGGCGGCCTTCGCCCGCGTCGGTTACCGCATCTCGCCGAACTGGCGCGTGGAAGGCGAATACGGCTACCGCGGTGGCGACATCAGCGGCGTTCGCGGCGAGACCACCTCGCGTCCGCAACCGCTGGGTCTCTGCACCGCCGGTCCGATCCGCACCGCGACCAACCCGACCTGCGGCACGCCGAACGGTGAGCTGAAGGCCACCACCCTGATGGCCAACGTCATCTATGACTTCCTGCCCGACTCGTCGTGGCGTCCGTTCCTGGGCGCCGGCGTCGGTACGGCCTGGGTCCACAACAAGGTGTATGGCCAGCTGAGCGGCGTTCCCACCGGCGCTGCGCCCTACCAGAACACCAGCATCGACGACGTCGATCAGGCGTTCGCCTACCAGGGCCTGCTGGGCCTAGCCTGGGATGTGACCCCGAACTGGTCGATCGACCTCACGGGCCGCTACCTGGTGGCCAAGAACCTCACCTGGGGTTCGGTGACGAGCAATGTCGGCCCGGCCGGCGGCGCCGTGACGGACGTCGGCAAGTTCGAAGGCGACTACAAGGACACCTCGATCACTCTGGGCGTCCGCTACACCTTCGGCTCGCCGCCGCCCCCGCCGCCTCCGCCCCCGCCGCCGCCTCCCCCGCCGCCTCCGCCGGCGTACGAGGCCCGCGAGTTCGTGGTCTACTTCCCGTTCGATCAGTACGTGCTGACGCCGGAAGCCCAGGCCGTGGTGCAGCAGGCCGCCGACTACGCCAAGGGCGGCAACGCGACCAAGATCACGGTCGTGGGCCACACCGACACCTCGGGCTCGCCGAAGTATAACGTCCGCCTGTCGGAACGTCGTGCGAAGGCCGTGGCCGATGGTCTGGTCTCGGCCGGCGTGCCCGCCACGACCCTGGCGGTCGACTGGAAGGGTGAAACCGCCCCGGCCGTCGCCACCGGCGACGGCGTGAAGGAACCGCTGAACCGTCGTTCGACCATCTCGATCAACTTCTAAGATCGAGGTCGGACGGAAGTTCTAGGCTTCCCGACGAATGCGAAGGCCCCGGAGGAAACTCCGGGGCCTTTTGCTTTCTTGATCCTCCCCCGTGAAACGGGGGAGGAGTGAAGCAGTGCAGGGTGAAAACACCCCCCTCCGGCCCTTCGGGCTGCCTCACCCAGGAAGGGCGAGGGTCTGCTAGCCGCGGCTAGGTTCCACCAGCGCCGCCAGCTCGCGCGGCAGCGGCGAGGCGGCCTTCAGCACCAGCGAAATCACGTGTTCGGCCAGCAATGGCGCGGTGGCGAACCCTCGACCGCCCAGGCCGCCCAGCACGTAGAGGCCCGACGGCGCGCCGGGAACCGCACCCGCCAGCGGAAGGTGATCGGCGGTCGTGGCGCGCACGGCCGCGCGGCCGTCCAGCGGAGCCTCGCGCAAGCGCGCGGCCAGCGCGGGCCGGCCCTTGGCCAGGGCGGCCCGGTTGCGGTCGTGGTCGGCCTCGCGCAGGTCGCTGGCCGTCTCGCCCCGGTCGTGGGTGGCGCCGAACAGCACCCCGCCGTCCGGCGTGGGAACCGCATAGCCGCCGAAAGCCGCGGGGGTCACCGACAGGTCCGTCGGGCCGGTCCAGCTGGTCTGGCCGCGCACCGGGCGGATCGGCGCCTGCGGCCATAGCCGGGCCAGATCGGCCCCGCCAGCCAGGACGACGGCGTCGACGGTCGCCAGCAGCGCTCCGTCCGCGTCGAACAGCCGCCAGCCGTCGTCGGTCCTGTCCAGGCGCGAGACCTCGGTCTCCACGGCGTCGCCGCGCCAGGCGGCCAGCACGGCGGCGGGGTCGACCACCCGGGCCAGGTCCATGCGCAGGGCGCCGGCCGCCGGCTCGCCCAGGGCCGCGCCGGCTTCGTCGGCGCCAAGGACGGTCATTTCGTCGGTCGCGAACAGGTCCTGGCCGGTCACGGCGGCGAAGCGGTCGGGATCGCGCGGACCGGTGGCCAGGCGCAGCACGCCGCGCGCGAGCACCGCGCCGGGCAGGGCGTCATAGAGCGCGGCGGCGCGCGCCAGGGCCTGGGCGGGCAAGGCCGCGCGGGGACCGCCGCCGGCGTCGAGCGCCGGGGTGACCAGGGCGGCGGGGTTGCCCGAAGCCTTGGCCTGGTCGGCGTCGAACACGGTGACCGCCAGGTCCTCTGCGCGGGCCGCGCGGGACAGCGCCGCCGCCGCGATCCCGCCGCCGACAATGGCCAGGGACTTGGGACGCACGGGCGCCGAGACGTCACCAGGGAAGGCCGCCTCCAGCCGCTCGCGCTTGCGGCCGAATCCCGGACGCTTTTCCCAGGAGAAGCCGGCGGCGGCCAGGCCCCGACGCACGGCCCCCGCGACGGTGAAGGTGGCCGCGCGGCCGCCGGGCGCGGTGCGGGCGGCGACGGCGGCGAGGATCTCCTCGCTCCACATGGCCGGATTGAGGGCCGGCGAGAAGCCGTCCAGGAACCAGGCGTCGGCCAGGCCGCTCCAGGCCTCAAGGGCCTGTGAAACGTCCATGACGGCCAGGTCCAGGGTGGCGTCGAAGCCGGGCAGGTCGATGCGGTGAAAGCCGCGCGCCGCGCTGGGCCAATGGTCGAGCAGCACCTGGGCGGCCTCGCCCAGCTCCGGCCAGACGGCCAGGGCGCGGGCGGCCTCGTCGCGGGTGATCGGGTGGGCCTCGATCGAGAAGATGTTCAGCCGGGCGCCCCCCTTGGCGTCTCTGGCTGGCTTCTCGCGTCGCCACAGGTCGAGCAGGGCGGCGATGTTGAGGCCGGTGCCGAAGCCCAGTTCCCCGACCACGAAACGGTCGCGCCCGATCCAGGCGCCGGGCAGGCCGCAGCCGTCCAGGAACACCGCCCGGGTCTCGGCCAGGCCGTCGGCGCTGGAGAAGTAGACGTCGCCGTACAGCCGCGACTGCGGCAGGCCGTCCTCGCGCCAGACCAGCGGGGATTGGGAAGAGTCGGAAGTCATGGCGCCATCATAGAAGAAGGGCCGCCCTCGCGGACGGCCCTTCGGGATCTTTCGAAGGATCGAAACGCCTCAGTGGCCTTCGGTCTTCTTCTCTTCGGCCGGGGCGGCGGCGGGGGCGGTCCCCGGGGCCTCGGCGGCCGAGACGGCGTCCGGCTCGGCGGCGGCGTCGCTGGCGGCCTTGTTGGCGTCGGCCATGGCCTGGCCTTCGGCGCCGGCGGCGTCGGCGGCGGTCACTTCGCTGGCGCCGGCGGCGGCGGCCGCGGCGGCCTTGTCGTCGGCGGCGGGAGCCTCGTCCTTCTTGCCGCAGGCGGCCAGCGACAGGGCGGTCATGGCCGCGCCGGCGATGAGGATCTTGCGGAGGACTTGGGTGGTCATCGGGGGCATCCCTTGCGACTGGCCTTGCAGCCTGAAATGGCGACGGCCCGGCGTCGAGGCCGGGCCGCACCAAGGCAAGGAACCGCTTTTCACGCGCCGTTGCAAGCCAAAGATCACGGCGGCGTGATCATGACGTGTACGGATCGGGCGCGAGGATCAGGCCTCGTTCGGGATCTGGGTCAGGGCCTCTTCCAGCTCGATGAAGCTGGGCTGGTGGACGCTCGGAACGTTGCCGCGGCCGATCTCGACGCTGATCTGGGCGGCGTTGCCGTGCAGGTGGGCGACCAGGACGGCCTGAATGATCTTGTAGAAGGCGCCGTCCTCGTTGACGACGGCCTGCAGGCGGGCGGCCATCGGGCCGACCAGGCCATAGGCCATGAACACGCCGAGGAAGGTGCCGACCAGGGCGCCGCCGATCATGCCGCCGAGCACGGCGGGCGGTTCGGTGATCGAGCCCATGGTCTTGATGACGCCCAGCACGGCGGCGACGATGCCCAGGGCGGGCAGGGCGTCGGCCATCGACTGCAGGGCGTGGGCCGGCTCGAGCGCCTCGTGGTGGTGCTTCTCGAGCTGCTTTTCCATCGCGTCCTCGACCTGGTGGGGATCCTCCAGGTTCATGGTCATCATCCGCAGGGTGTCGCAGATGAAGTCGACGGCGAAGTGGTCCTTCGAGATCTTGGGATAGCGCGAGAAGATCGAGCTCTCGTGCGGCTTTTCGATGTGGCTTTCCAGGGCGATGACGCCCTTGGACTTCATCGTCTTGGTCAGCAGGAACAGCAGGGAAAGCAGGTCGCGATAGTCGCTGGCCTTCCACTTGGGGCCGGCGAAGATCTTGCCGAAGCCCCCGGCCGTGGCTTTGATCACCGTCATCGAGTTGGAGATCAGGAACGCGGCGATGCCCGCGCCCAGGATGGCCATCAGTTCGTGCGGCGCGGCGTGAAGGATCACGTCCATCTTGCCGCCGCCCATCAGGTAGCTGCCGAACACGAGTGCGAAGAGCAGCACGATGCCGATGATCTGGAACATGACGTCAGGGAGCCCCGGGGATTTCAGCCGGCATCATCGCCGTTAATGCTTAATCCAAGGTATCGGGCCGGACCTGCGAATCCGCGACCGGATGGCGCGGCGCCTCGCGGGTGCAAGCGAGGCCTTCCCCTGTGGGCAAACCCACTCTAACGTTTGTTCGATGTCTGCCGCCGCTCAAGATCAACAGGTCAACCGGCGGGCCTTCGCCATCCTGTTCGGGGTGTCGGCGGCCACGGCGCTGGGCAATACGGGCATGCTGTCCGTCCTTCCCGCCATCGGCCGGCAGATCGGCATTCCCGACGCCATGGTGGCGGCGATCTTCTCGCTGTCGGCGCTGCTGTGGGCGATCTCCTCGCCGTTCTGGGCCAAGCGGTCGGACGTGCGGGGGCGCAAGCCCCTGATCCTGCTGGGCCTGGGCGGGTTCTGCGTATCGATGACCCTGTGCGCCTTCGTGGTCAGCGCGGGTCTGCACCAACTCATGCCGCCGATGGTGGTGTTCGTGCTGTTCCTGCTGGCGCGGGCGCTGTTTGGCCTGTTCGGCTCGGCCGCCAACCCGGCCACCCAGGCCTACCTCGCCGATCGCACCAGGCGGGAGGAGCGCACCCAGGCCATGGCCACGCTTGCGGGGGCGTTCGGGCTGGGGACCGTGGTCGGGCCGCTGCTGGCGCCCTTGTTCGTGCTGCCGGTGGTGGGGCTGGCCGGGCCGATGTTCGCTTTCGCGGGCCTGGCGGCGGTGATGATGTGGATCGTCAAGCGGGGCCTCGACGAAAGCACGCCGCCGGCCACCGCCGGCGAACCGCAGCCACGGGCGCGGCTGGCCTTTCCGTCGCTGCGGCGGGGCGACAGCCTGTGGCGCGATCCGCGCCTGGCCCCGTTCCTGCTGTTCGGCTTCCTGGTCGCCACCTGCCAGACCGCCCAGACCCAGACCCTGGGCTTTCTGATCATCGACAAGCTGGGCGTGGCGCCGGTCAAGGCTCAGGGCTTCATCACCCTGGCCATGGCGGTCGGCGCGGTCGCCGGCCTGCTGGCCCAATGGGGCCTGATCCGGATGTTCTCGATGGGCCCGCGCGAGCTGATGCGCTGGGGCGTGGCGGTGGCGGCGCTGGGAAACGTGGTCGTCGCCTTCGCGCCGGACTATGCGGCGGTGGCCATCGGCTATGCGGTCTCGTCGCTGGGCTACGGCTTCGCGCGGCCAGGCTTCACCGCCGGCGCCTCGCTGTCGGTCGACGCCAAGGACCAGGCCGGCGCGGCCGGGGCCATCGCCGCCATCAACGGCCTCAACGTGGTGGTCGCCCCGCTGTTCGTGCTGCTCTACGAGGCCGTCGGCTGGGCGCCGTTCGTGCTCAACGCGCTGATCCTGGCGGCCATGCTGGCCTATGCCCTGCGCCAGGCGGTGCTGCGCAAGGTCAGCGACGCCGACGCGTCGGACGAGGCGACCATCGCGGGGCTCGAGCGCGGCGACGAGGGCGGGGTGTAGGAATGACGATGCGCCGAATTCTCGCCCTGGCCGTGGCTCTGTCGGCGGCCTTCGCCGGTCGGGCCGTGGCCCAGGATGGACGTTTCGAGGTCGGCGGCGGGCGTATGATCCGCCTCTCCTGCCAGGGCCAGGGCGCGCCCACCGTGGTGGTCGACGCCGGTATGGGCCTCGCGCCGGTCGAGGACGAGGCTTGGCGCAGGATCGCGGCGCGGGTGTCTGAAACCACCCGGATCTGCCTCTACGATCGCGCGGGCCTGGGCGGCAGCGACCCGGCTCCGGGCGGGCCTCGCACCAGCGCCGACGCGGCCGCCGACCTGGAGGCCGCCCTGCGCGCGGCCAAGGTCGCGCCGCCGTTCCTGCTGGCCGGCCACTCGATCGGCGGCCTGCACGCCCAGGTCTTCGCCGCCCGCTATCCCGATGAGACGGCCGGGCTGGTGCTGATCTCCTCGACCCATCCCGACCAGATGGAGGCCTGGCTGGCCAGGCTGCCGGCCGCGACGCCGGACGAGCCGAAGGCGCTTTCCGACGCGCGCGGCTTTCTCACGCGGATGCCGCGCGATCCCAGCCTCAATCCGGAAAGTCTCGACGTCGCGGCCAGTAGCGCCCAGGCCCGCGCGCTGCGTTCGCTCGGCGACAAGCCGGTGGTGGTGGCCACCCACAGCCCGAAATGGCGGATGGTGCCCGAGCTGGGCGAACCGCTGGCGGCCGAGCTGGAGGCGGTGACCCAAGGCCTGCAGAAGCAGTTCCTGACCCTGTCGACCCGCGCGACCCAGACCATCGCGCCCACGGCTGGCCACGGCCTGCCGCACGAGGATCCCCGCTTCGTGGGCGAGACGATCCTGAGCGGCGTGAAGGCGGCGCGTGAGGGGCGGGGAGTAGAATGAGCCCTCTCTCTTCGAGAGAGAGAGGGGGGCGGTTGGCGCCTCAGCCCTTGCGGACGATGCGCGCGGCGGCGGCGTGGAAGGCCGCGTCGCTTTCGGCCAGCGCGGCCACGGCGCCGTGGCGGTCGGCGGCGACGCTCATGTTGGTCGCCACGTAGGACTTTGACACCCGGCGGGCCTCTTCGCCGCGCAGGGCGGCGTTGGCGGCGGCGGTTTCGTGCCACTCGGCCAGTTCGCTGGCGGTCAGCGGATGATCTTCGGCCGCGCTGGGGTGATGCACCACGTCGCCGAAGCCGATGGCCACGAAGCCGTGGATGACGCCGTAGTCTTCTTCCGACAGCAGGAAGGTGATCTGACGCTCTTCGGTCTGGCCGGTATAGACGTCCTGTTCCGGATCGAATTCGCGCAGAACCAGCACGTCGCCGACCTTGAATTCACGGTCGTTGCGGCGGATCTCGAAGCGCTTCTTGCCCGAGCGCACGGCGGCGAAATACTGCGGCCAGGTCTTCAGTTCGTGACGGGTCATGGGAAGTCTTTGAATTGGGGCCGGCAGGACGCCGGAAAAATCGGAGGCGAGGCTCTTAGAGCGCGTCGGCGGCGAGGAAAAGGCCGTTTGTGACGGTCCGGCGACGCCCGCGATACGAAAAGGCCGCCGCGACGCAGGTCGCGACGGCCTTTCTCTTATCAGATGCGAGGCCGTTACGCCTCGACCATGTTCTTGGCGATCGCCGCCTCGCGCATGGACTTCTGCAGCTTCTCGAAGGCGCGGACCTCGATCTGGCGGACCCGCTCGCGGCTGACGCCGTACTGGGCGGCCAGGTCTTCCAGGGTGGTCGGGTCGTCCTTCAGGCGGCGCTCGGTCAGGATGTGCCGTTCGCGGTCGGTCAGCTCGACCATGGCCTCCTCCAGGAGGGTCATGCGCAGCGACTTCTCCTCGTTCTCGGCGACCATGGTCTCCTGGCTGACTTGGTCGTCGTCGGCCAGCCAGTCCTGCCACTCGCTTTCGCCGTCGGCGCGCAGCGGCGCGTTCAGCGAGGCGTCGGGGCCCGACAGACGGCGGTTCATCGAGATGACCTCGCTGTCCAGCACGCCCAGCTTGGTGGCGATGGCGCTGACCTGTTCGGGGCGCAGGTCGCCCTCCTCGAAGGCGCTGATCTGGCTCTTGGCCTTGCGCAGGTTGAAGAACAGCTTCTTCTGCGCGGCGGTCGTGCCCATCTTCACCAGCGACCACGAGCGCAGGATGTATTCCTGGATCGAGGCGCGGATCCACCACATGGCGTAGGTGGCCAGGCGGAAGCCCTTCTCGGGCTCGAACTTCTTGACCGCCTGCATCAGGCCGACATTGCCCTCGGAGATCACTTCCCCGATCGGCAGGCCGTAGCCGCGATAACCCATGGCGATCTTGGCCACGAGGCGCAGGTGGCTGGTGACCATCTTGTGCGCGGCTTCGCTGTCCTGATGCTCTTTCCAGCGCTGGGCGAGCATGAACTCCTCGTCCTTCGCCAGCATCGGGAACTTGCGGATTTCGGTCAGGTAGCGCGACAGGCCGCCGTCCGGCGACATCACCGACAAGGAATTCACAGCCATGAGTTCAACATCCCCTGGGCTGGGCGCCAACTTGGCGTCCGGAGCCCACTTTCGAATGGGTGAGATAGGTACGGGTTGCGGCGAAGGTAAGGGCGATAACGCATTTGTAATGTCCGACAACCTGGCTCAGGTATTGGACATTTCGATGGCGGAATGAACGTTCATTCTCAAAAAAATGAACGATCATTCTCAAAATTGCAAGCGGGTTCGAAAGTCGCGATCCTGAACCAGCCTCATGATCTGCGGCCTTGTGAAGCGAGGGGTTAGACGGTAGCGATCGCTGACGGCAATTTCAGGTTGCGCCGTTCGGCGCGCCTCAGGGGGACGGGATGAAGGGCTGGTTCGACTTCAGGGGCCGCGGCGACCGGATCGATTTCCTCCGCACGGCCTGGCTGGTGTTCCCCGGCCTTGGCCTGTTCGGCGCGCCCCTGACCATGATGGGGATGGGCGGCGCCCAGCAGGCCGCGCTGCTGGTGTTCGACACGATCGCCATCTGCATGGGCCTGATCGCCGTCACCGTCGCCCTGGCGGGCGCGAGCCGTCGCCTGCACGACCTCGACCTTTCGGCCTGGTGGCTGGCGCTCGGCGTGCTGGTCCCGTTCGTCGGCATGGTCGGCCTGGTGGTGCTGGCCATGGTTCCGGGCCAGGCCCGCTCCAACGGCTACGGCCCGGAGCCGGCGCCCGCCGGCTGACCTCACCCCGCCGGCGCGTCCAGCTCGGCCCGCACGCCGGGATTGTTGTCGTGATAGGCCAGGGTTCCGGCCAGCTGCCGGACCATGGCGTCCATCATCTTGCTGCCGAAGCCGACGCGTGGGCCCTGCTTGCCGCCGCCCTGGTCGGCGACCGAGATGCGCACGCGGCCGCCCTGTTCGGTGAGGCCGATGTCGATCCGGCCGGGCCGGCCGCCATAGGCGTACTTCACCGCGTTGATCACCAGTTCGGTGACCACCAGGCCGATGGTCACGGCCTTGTCGGTCGAGACCGTGGCCGGGGCGGCGTCGACGCGGATCATCCGCGCCCATTCCTGGCCCAGGGACTCCACCAGTTCCTCGGCCAGTTCGACCAGGTAACGGTCCAGCGAGACGGTCTCCAGCTGGTCGCCGCGATAGAGCCGGCGGTGCACCAGGCCCACGGCGGTAAGACGGCGGCTGGCCTCCTCCAGCGGCGCGCGGGCGGCCGGATCGTCGATGGCCTTCATCTGGATGGTCAGGAAGCCGGCGGCCAGGGCCAGGCTGTTCTGCACCCGGTGGTTCACCTCGCGGAGAAGAAAATCCTTCTGCCGCAGCAGGTCGTCCTTGTCGTCGAGCGTGGCGCGCAGCTGGCTGTTCAGTTCGGCCGTGCGGCGGGCGCGGCGCAGGTCCAGCAGGTCCTGGCGCAGCCGCAGGGCGGCCTCGGTCTGGGAGGTGCTCCAGGGACGCGAGCGGCCGCGCACGGTCTCGGTCCAGGCGTCGAACGAGGCGCGCGGGGTCAGCGCGCCATCGCCGCCGGCCGCCTTGGCGGTGCGGTAGGGATCGCCGGCCCAGCGCACGACCTCGACTTCCTCGGCGCGGGTCCACAGCACCGCCAGCAGCGGCGTGCGCTCGACCACCACGCCCATCAGGCCCGAAGCCCAGCTCCTGAAGGCGCCGGCGCCGGGGAATACCGTCTCGCTTCGGTCGGTGGCGATCACCCCGCCGGCGTCGACGTCCAGCAGCCAGTCGCGCAGCATGGCCAGGGCCGTGTGCGGCGGGGTCTTGCCGGCGGTCTCGATGCGGTCGTCGCGGAACACCGCAACGCCGTCGGCCTCGCCCAGGGCCGTCAGGTCGGCGGCATGTTCCTCCAGCGCCTGGTCGCCGACGTCGGACTGGGCCAGCACGGCGGCCAGGTCGTCGCCCAGGGCGCGCAGCCGCAGCTTCTCGCGCCAGGTTTCGGCTTCTTCCTTGGCCCTGATCTGGCGGGCCAGCCCCCCGGCCAGGGCGCGGCAGGCGGCGCGGACCTCGTAGGGCAGCAGGCGCGGACTGTCGTTGTGGCAGGCGACAAGGCCCCACAGGCGGCCGTCCTTGACGATCGACACCGAGGCCGAAGCCGCGACGCCCATGTTGCGCATGTATTGCATGTGGACCGGCGAGACGCTGCGCAGGGCCAGGTCGCTCATGTCGAGCGGGATCTCCGGCGCGGGCTCCAGCGGGGCCGGCGTATAGGCGCAGTCGGGGATCACCCGGACCAGGTTGCGCACATAGAGCGCGCGGGCCTGCCTGGGGATGTCCGAGCCGGGAAAGCGGTGGTGGAGGAAGCTCTTGAGGTGGTGAGCGCGGTCCTCGCCGACCACTTCGCCGGCGTCGTCGTCGCCGAAGCGGTAGATCATGACCCGGTCAAAGCCGGTCAGGCGGCGGAACTCCAGCGCGGCGCGGTCATAAAGCGTCTTCAGGCCGGGACAGCGCTCGAAGGCCGCGGCGGCCGCCTCCAGGTGAGCCAGGATCTGCGAGCCGGCCATCGGCCGCTCGAGGCCCGGCTCGATCTCCAGCAGCACCAGGTCGCCCTGCACCGTGGCGCTGAGGTCGAGGTTGCGGCCGCCGCGAGGCAGCACGCCGATGAAGCCGCCGGCTGGGCGCGAGTTCGAGATCGCGGCGACCTGGGCCGCCAGTTCGTCGCCGATCAGGGCGCCGACCGACCGGCCGAGCCAGGCGTCGACCTGCAGCAGGCCCGCGACATCGCCGGCCGCCATGCGCACCGTCAGGCTGTCGCGGTCGAGGGCCAGCAGAGCGCCGTGCGGCTGGATCGCGCCGGGGATGTGGATCGGTTCGCGGTCGCAGGCCTGTATCTGTTCGGGTGTCGGCGCGACGGTCATGCCGTAGGCAGGTCCGATACGGTGACGCGCGAAAGGGAAACTGTGGTCACGGCGGCGGCTCCAAGCGGCCTAGGCCGGTGCTGAACAGTACGCCTCATTGAACAGGCTCACCGTCGTCTTGTCGACATTTCGCATGCTGGGACGCGAACGAGGCTTGTCTGCATCTTTCGCGGGCGTCAGGGTCGGCGCCGACTTCGGGGAGCTTTCAGATGACCGGCTTTCTCTTGCGTGCGCTGTTCGCGGGTCTTGGCCTATGGCTGGCCTCGCGCATCGTGCCGGGCATCCATGCCGCGGGCTGGCAGACGATCGCCATCGCCGCCCTGCTGCTGGGACTGGTCAATGCGGTGGTGCGCCCCGTCGTGGTGCTGCTGACCCTGCCGCTCACCCTGGTGACGCTGGGGCTGTTCCTGCTGGTGGTGAACGCCGCCATGCTGGGCCTGGTGGCCTACATCCTGCCGGGCCTGGCGGTGAGCGGCTTCTGGGCCGGGATCTTCGGGACGATCGTGATCGGGGTGGTCAGCTGGTTCGGCCATCTGCTGCTGGGTGAAGGCTCGGATCGGGACTAGCTGGCGGCGACCTCGATCCGCACCCGCACGCGGCCGTCCTCGCCGCGGACAGGCTGACTCTTGCCGGCGCGACGGGCGGCGACCTTTTCCTTCATGCCCTCGGGCCAGCGCGACACGTGGGCCAGGCGCACCTTGCGCGGCACGCGGGCGGCGGCCTTCAGCGGCAGGTCGTCGGCGCTGGCGAAGGTCCTGTCCAGGAAATGGGCGGGGTTGAGCGGCCGGCCCTTGCGGCTGATCTCGAAATGCAGGTGCGAACCGGTCGAGCGGCCGCTGTCGCCGACCACGGCGATCGGCGTGCCGCGCTTGACGTAGACGCCCTTCTTCATGCCGAGGTTGCGGCCCAGGTGCGCGTAGAGCGTGGAGAAGCCGTCCTTGTGACGGACCTCGACGAAGCGGCCGTAGCCGGGATCGGTCCCGGTGCGCGCGACGATGCCGTCGGCGGCGACCTTCACCGCCGTGCCCGAGGGGGCGGCGATGTCGACGCCCTCGTGCAGGCGGCCGCCTTCTTCCCACGGCAGCTGGCGCAGGCCGAAGGGCGAGGCGACCTCGCGGCCGGGCAGGGGCGCGTCGAAGGCATAGGCGGGCGGAGGCGGCGGAGCCGGCAGGGGCGTCGTGGGGGCGGCGGCTGCGGGCTCGGCGATCGGCGCCGGCGCGATCAGGTCGGCCAGGGCGCGGGCGGCCGGCACGGACGCCGCGGCGAGCGCCACGGCGAAGCCGAGCGTCAGCGCCAGGGCGTAGTTGCGAGCGGACGGGGCCGGGGTGTCTGGCGCCAAGGGGCGAAACCTCGTGGGGCGGTCGGATGCCTGGGGCGCCTCGTGGCGCAGTCCCGGCATATGGGGTGGGGCCTGCCGGTCGGCAGGCTGCGCGACCGGCGTCGTCTTTAGAGACTTGGCCTTTCGCGATCGTGAACGCGGCTCTTTGCCAGAGCGATCGGGCGGAAAGGCGGCAGCTTGGCCTTGGGGTTGTCGAGTGCGCGGCCGGGCGATGTCGCGAATTTGTCAAACATTACACGAATTTTAGAACATTAAATGCAAGCAATACTGTGAATACGGAGTCATGAACGACACTTAACGGGACTCTTCAAGTATCGTTCATTACACCTTTGCTCATGGAGGCGCGGCGGACGCGCCCTGGAACAGAGGGAATACCCAGATGCGCAAGTTCATGATCAGCCTCACCACGATCGCGACCCTGACCCTGGCGGCGGTGCCGCTGATCGGCATCACCCAGGCAGCCCACGCCGGCGAGCGCCAGGTGACCGTGCGGGTCGGCGACCTGAACCTGGCCGACCCGGCCGACGCCGCCGAGTTCGACGCCCGCGCCACCGACGCCACCAAGCGCTTCTGCCGCGCCCGCGCCATGAAGGAACGCCTGGACCTGCTGTCGCGCCGCGCCTGCTCGCTGGAGGTTCGCGCCGAGATCAACGACAAGCTCTCGGTCAAGCAGCGCAAGGCCCTGGCCTCGGCCGGCGGCATGAAGCCGGTGACGGTGGCGTCCTTCTGAAGCGCCATCCATGCCGATCGATCCGCCGCGGAGGCCCCGGTGAAAACCGGGGCCTTTGCTTTGCCTGAAACGAAGGGCCTGAAACGAAAAAGCCCCGGCCTTGCGACCGGGGCTTTCGTCTGTGTGGAGCGCGGCGGGCTCAGAGGCCCTTCACGATGCCTTCGACCATCTTCTTGGCGTCGGCGAACAGCATCATCGTGTTGTCCTTGAAGAACAGCTCGTTCTCGACGCCCGCATAGCCCGACGACATGCCGCGCTTGACGAAGAGGACGGTGCGGGCCTTCTCGACGTCCAGGATCGGCATGCCGAAGATGGCGCTGGTCGGGTCGGTCTTGGCGGCCGGGTTGGTGACGTCGTTGGCGCCGATCACGAAGGCGACGTCCGCCGTCGAGAACTCGCTGTTGATGTCCTCCAGCTCGAACACCTCGTCATAGGGGACGTTGGCTTCTGCAAGGAGCACGTTCATGTGGCCCGGCATGCGGCCGGCGACGGGGTGGATGGCGTACTTCACCTCCACGCCCTCTTCCTTCAGCTTGTCGGCCATTTCGCGCAGGGCGTGCTGGGCCTGGGAGACGGCCATGCCGTAGCCCGGGACGATGATCACCTTGCTGGCGTTCTTCATGATGAAGGCCGCGTCGTCGGCCGAGCCCTGCTTGACCGGGCGCGTCTCGACCTTGCCGCCGGGGCCGGCGGCTGCGGCGTCGGCGCCGAAGCCGCCCAGGATCACCGAGATGAAGCTGCGGTTCATGCCCTTGCACATGATGTAGGACAGGATCGCGCCCGACGAACCGACGAGGGCGCCGGTGATGATCAGGGTGGTGTTTTCCAGGGTGAAGCCCAGAGCCGCCGCGGCCCAGCCCGAATAGCTGTTCAGCATCGACACCACGACCGGCATGTCGGCGCCGCCGATCGGGATGATCAGGGTGATCCCGATCAGCAGCGAGAGGGCGAAGATGCCCCAGAACGCCCACTTGGCCTGGCCGCCGGTGACGACCAGCACCACGATCAGGGCGACGATGGCGGCCGCGATCAGGATGTTCAGCAGGTGGCGGGCCGGCAGCAGGATCGGCGCGCCGCCCATGTTGCCGTTCAGCTTGGCGAAGGCGATGACCGAACCGGTGAAGGTGATGGCGCCGATGGCCAGGCCCAGCGACAGCTCGATCAGGCTGTTGAGGTGGATATGGCCGTCTTCGCCCACGATGCCGTAGGCGGCCGGGGTGTAGATGGCGGCGACCGCGACCAGGCAGGCGGCCATGCCGACCAGCGAGTGGAAGGCGGCCACCAGCTGCGGCATCGAGGTCATCGGCACCTTGCGGGCGATCACCGCGCCCACGCCGCCGCCGACGGCGACGCCGCCGACGATCAGGCCCAGGGTCACGGCGTCGAGCGCGCCCTGGCTCCAGAGGGTGGCCAGGGTGGTGACCACGGCGATGGCCATGCCGACCATGCCGTAGGTGTTGCCCTTGCGGCTGGTCTCGGGGCTGGAAAGCCCGCGCAGGGCCAGGATGAACAGCACCCCGGAGACGAGGTACAGGACGGCGGCGAGATTGGCGTTCATTGTCTTTGCTCCCCCTATCCCGCTTACTTCTGCTTCTTCTTATACATGGCCAGCATCCGCTGGGTGACGAGGAAGCCGCCGAAGATGTTGACCGCCGCGAAGGCCGCGGCGATCGCGCCGGCCCCCTTGGAGATCCACACCGAACCGGCGGCGGCTTCACCCGTAGCGCCGTGCGCGGCGGCGGCGAGCAGCGCGCCGACGATGATCACCGACGAGATGGCGTTGGTGACGGCCATCAGCGGGGTGTGCAGCGCGGGCGTCACGCTCCAGACCACGTAATAGCCGACGAAGATGGCGAGCACGAAGATCGCCAGGCGGAACACGGTGGGGTCGACGGCTTCCATGGGAGCCTCCCTTTCTATGCCGGTTAGGCGATCTTCAGGTTCGGATGGACGATCTCGCCGCCCTTGGTGACGACGGCGGCCTGCAGGATCTCGTCCTCGAAGTTGGGCGCGAAGGCGCCTTCCTTGTTCAGGAACAGGGACGACAGGGCGAACAGGTTGCGGGCGTAGAGCGCGCTGGCGTCGGCGGCGATGCGGCCGGGCAGGTTGGCGTGGCCGAGGATCTTGGCGCCGTTGGCCGTCACCACGGTCTCGTTCAGCTTGGCGCCCTCGACGTTGCCGCCCTGCTCGATGGCCAGATCGACGAGGATCGAGCCGGCCTTCATCGACGCCACCTGGGCGGCGCTGACCAGCTTGGGCGCCGGGCGGCCCGGGATCAGGGCGGTGGTGATGACGATGTCCTGCTTGGCGATGTGGCTGGAGACCAGCTCGGCCTGCTTGGCCTGGTACTCGGCCGACATCTCCTTGGCGTAGCCGCCGGCGGTCTGGGCGTTCTTGAACTCCTCGTCCTCGACGGCGAGGAACTTGGCGCCCAGGCTCTCGACCTGCTCCTTGGTGGCGGGGCGGACGTCGGTGGCGGTGACCACGGCGCCCAGGCGGCGGGCGGTGGCGATGGCCTGCAGGCCGGCCACGCCCACGCCCATGATGAACACCTTGGCCGCGGCGACGGTGCCGGCGGCGGTCATCATCATCGGCAGGGCCTTGCCATAGGCCTCGGCCCCTTCGATCACGGCGCGATAGCCGGCGAGGTTGGCCTGGGACGACAGCATGTCCATCACCTGGGCCCGCGTGATGCGCGGGATGAACTCCATGGCGACGGCGCTGGCGCCCGCCTTGGCCAGCGCGTTCAGCGTGTCCTTGTCCTGGTAGGGATTGAGGGCGGCCGCGACGATCGCGCCGCTCTTCAGGGCCGCGATCTCGGCGGCTTCGGGCGCGCGGACCTTGAACAGGACGTCGGCGTCCTTGATCGCGTCCTTGGCGGTCTTGGCGAGCTTGGCCCCGGCCGCCTCGTAGTCGGCGTCGAGGTAGGAGGCGGCGGTTCCGGCGCCGACCTCGACCACCAGCGAAAAGCCGGCGGCGGTCAGTTTCTTGACGGTCTCGGGCGTCGCGGCGACCCGCGTCTCGCCTGCGCGGGTCTCTTTCGTGACGGCGATGACGGCCATCGGCATACCTCCCCCGGAGCGTTGTTCGCTCTCCGAGCCGGCGCGTTTCGCATCGGCCCAAGATCCCAAAGTTGAAACGACGTTCGACGAAAAGCTAACACTTTCGTCGAACGTCGCTCCAGCAGCTTGGAGCGCTCTTTAGGGGAGGTTCTTGCCCTTTGTCGAGGATTGTCCACGCATCGGGCGCAAAAAATTGCCGATGTCTACCGGTGTCAGTGAGCCGGTGCGGCCTTTTCCCGAAGGAACACAACGCCCAGCGCGGTCATCACGACAGCGACGCCGGCCGCGGCGATGAAGCCGGCCGGGGTGCAGAACAGCAGGGTGAAGAAGGTGACGAGCACGGCGACAGCGAGCGAACCCCACTTGGTCATCTTGCCGAACGCGTCGTAGGTCGCGGCCTGCTCGTGGATGTCCATTTCACCGCGGTGGTAGTCGCCGGCCATGTCGCTTCGTCCCTGTGGCAAGATTATTGGCATATCGCCGATACAACGGCGTGGCCCGGGGCTCAAGCGTCCACGACGGACCGATTGTCCCAGGCCTCGGTCGCGAAGCGGGCGCGCACGGCCTCCACCGCCTGGTCGACCGTGATGTCGGTGATGCGACCTTGGCCGCCGTCGAGGATCGACAGCCAGCGCGAATAGGCGGGCACGGGGCTGGTGCCCATCAGGCCCACGGCGGGCGTGCCGACGGCGGCGGCGACGTTCAGCGGCCCCGAGTCGTTGCCCAGGAACCCGGCCGACAGCGCGATCAGCGCCGCCGACTGGTCCAGTTTCAGGTCGCAGGCCACGACGTTGCCGGGCAGGTCGCTGATCGCCGCCTTGGCGGCTGGCGCCTCGTGCGGGCCGCCGATCCAGAACACCGTGCCGAAGAGATCCGAGAGCGCGGCGGCGGCTTGGGCGAAACGCTCGGCAGGCCAGGTGCGCGGCAGCTCGCTGGCGCCGATCCCCAGGGTCAGCCACGGGCCGGGCCTGTCGGCGTAGCGGGCGGCGATGGCGGCCAGGGCGGCGGGATCCAGCTTCAGGTTCGGCTCGCGGCTGGTCACCGTCAAACCATGAGCCTTCTCGAAGGCTTCCAGCTTGTCGATCCGGTGGGCCGGCCGCATGGACTTGGGCAGATAGGGGCCGGTGTTCAGCCAGCCCTCCTGGCCGTGGCCCAGGCCAAAGCCGCGCCGCTCGGGCACGCCGGCCAGGGCCGCGGCGATGGCGGGGCGGTCGATCTTTTCCAGGATCCACACCGCGCGGGGCTTCTCGGCCCGGCAGATCTTCCAGAAGTCGATCACCTCGCGGACGCCCTTGAGCCTGTCCTTGTAGTTGGGGGCGTCAACCACCTTGGCCACGGCCGGCTCGACGGCCAGCACCTCGGCGGCGCGGCTGGCGGGGCGGGCGGCCAGCACCACCTGGCCCTCGGGCGTGGTCGCCGCGATCGCGCGGATGGTCGGCAGGTGCCACATCAGGTCGCCGATGCCGCGATCGGGCGTGTAGACCAGCACCGGTCCGTTGGATTTCCCGCCCACGGTCAGGCCCAGGCGGCCAGCAGTCCGCGGAGCCCGGCGACGAAGGCCAGGGGCTGGTCGAGCATCACGTGGTGGTCGGCGTCGGGGATGGGCAAGCGCAGCACGTCCTTGGGCATCTGCGCGATCATATAGTCCAAGGTCTCGGCGTGCATAAGCCCGGACCGCTCGCCCCACATCAGGGCGGCGGGGCAGGCGATCTCGCCGAGCAGCAGGCCAAGGTCGGGCATCGAGAACCGCTGCCAGATGGCCGGGTCGAACTTCCACGTCCAGCCGCCCTCGACTTCTTTCAGCGAGCGGCGGGCGATGTGGTCGGCGATGTAGAGGTTCTCGCACGGCTGCGGCGGCGCCAGGCGGAAACGCGTCAGGGCCTCTTCCAGCGTGGGATAGACCTTGGTCCCGAAGCCCGAGCGCGGCGGCGGACCCTTCCAGCGCTTCTCCGGCGGTTGGATCGAGGTGTCGACCATGATCGCCCCGCGCAGGCGCTCAGGGTAGCGGGCGGCGCAGAACAGGGTGGGAAAGCCGCCGAACGAGTGGCCGACGAAGATCGGCTTCACCCCGCCGGCCTCAAGTTGCGCCGCCTCGACCGCGGCGAAGGCCTCGGCCGCGAAGGTGTCGGCGCTGTAGGCCTCTCGCCAGCCGCTGCTCCCCATGCCCGCCCAGGAGATCGCCGCCACCCGCCAGTCCTTGGCGAAGGACGGCGCGATGAAGCTCCACCAATCGGCGTGGGCGCCGTTGCCGTGCAGGAACAGCAGGCCCGGTTTGCCGACCTCGCCCCAGGTCAGGAGCTCGATCTCCGCACCGGCGACCTCGATCATCCTGCGCTGTGGTTCGATGGCGATCGCCGCTTCGAACCAGGCGGGCGCCGGCGGCCGGGCGCCATTGAACGGGCCCAGCAGGGAGGCGGGCAGGCTGTGGTCGTCGGCCATGCTCAGGCCTCCTCGCGATAGGCGATCTCGCCGGGGCGTGGCTTGCGGGGGCTCAGCGCCTTGAAGATCCCCGTGCCGGTCATCAGGGTGCGCTCGCCGGTCCAGATCCGGCCGCGCACGGTGAAGATCCCATCCTCTTCGGCCAGCAGCTCGCCCCGGCCCTCGACGAACTCGCCCAGCTGCGCGCCCGACAGGAAGTCGGTCATCAGCCGCACCGTCACCCAGGAATAGGACTTCTGCAGCGAGATGATCCGGCCCCAGGCCATGTCGGCGAAGCTCATCAGCATGCCGCCGTGGCAGTTGCCCAGGCCGTTGGTGTGGTGCTCCTCGACGCGGAAACCCAGCGTGGCCTCGCCGGGGCCGTCGGCGCGCTCGTACAGCGGCCCGATCTGTCGGCCAAAGCCCCGCGTCCAGTTCAGCTGGGCGTAGCCGGGCGGGATGGCGGCGCTCTGGGCCTCGGTCAGGTCGTCGGACATGGGTGAAGTCTAACGGCCGTTTGAATGCCCCGGCAAGACCCTCTCCCCGTGGGAGAGGTGTCGGCGAAGCCGACGGAGAGGGGAGGGGTGATTAGCGTCCAGCTATTCGGAAGCTGAAAACGTCCCCCCTCCGGCCCTCCGGACCACCTCCCCCAGAGGGGGAGGATCTTCTGCGCTCAAATGCTCCCCCTCTGGGGGAGCTGTCGCGGAGCGACTGAGGGGGTCTTCCCCCCTAGACGGCGACCTCGCCGAACTTGCCCGCCTGATAATCCTGGATCGCCTGGATGATCTCTTCGCGCGTCGTCATCACGAACGGGCCGTGCGAGACGACCGGTTCACCGATCGGGTCGGCGTGGCCCAGCAGCAGCACGGCCCCGTCGGCCGAGGCCAGGTCCAGCCTGTCGCCGTCGGTCAGCTCCACCAGGTTGAAGGCGCCTGCCGTCTTGTCGCCGATCATGATCGACCCGCGCACCACGTAGAGGAACACCGCCCGCCCGGCCGGGATCGGCAGCGACAGGGCGGCGCCGGCTTCCAGCCGCACGACGCTCATGGCCACGCCGGTCAGCGACTGGATGGGACCGGTGATCCCGTCCGTCTCGCCGGAGATCAGTTCGATGGTCGCGCCGTCCTTCTCGACCTTCGGAATGTCGGGCGCCTGAAGGCCGACATAGCGCGGCGCGGTCATCTTCAGGCGGCTGGGCAGGTTGACCCACAGCTGCAGGATCTCCAGCGGCCCGCCGCTTTTCTTGAAGGCCTCGGGCGACAGTTCGGCGTGCACCAGGCCGCTGCCGGCCGTCATCCACTGCACGCCGCCCGCGTCGATGACGCTCTCATGGCCGCCGCTGTCGAGGTGCGACAGCTGGCCCTCGAGGATGAAGGTCACGGTCTCGAAGCCGCGATGCGGGTGCGGCCCGAACGGCAGGCCGCGATTGCCCGGCCGATAGGTCTGCGGGCCGTGGTGGTTGAGGAACAGGAACGGGTCCAGCTGGCCGATCGCCGGGCCGGGCAGGGGGCGGCGGGTGAGGAGGTCGCCGATGTCGTCGCGATAGGCGCCGTGCAGGCGGGCGATGGTGCGGGTGGTCATTCGAACTCCTTGGCCCGAAAACCTCGTCCTTCGACAGGCTCAGGAAGAGGGTTTCTACTCGGCGGTCTGCAATAGCCCTCATCCTGAGCTTGTCGAAGGACGAGGGCGGTTCCGCGTTCGGGTCAGCTGATCCCAGCCGCCCCCAGCACCTTGGCCTGCCGCTGCGCGAGCCCCTCCTCCGAGAACCCTTCCAGCGAGGCCTCGAACAGGGCGCGCCAGTTGTGGCGGGCGCCCAGGTGCAGGAAGGCGGCCCCCAGGCCGATGGCGGCGCGGTCCATGAACACGAACTCGCGCGGGATGACGATGCCGCCCACCGACTTCAGCGCCTGGCGCACCTTGAAGGCCTCGCGGCGGCCGTACTCGCCGGGCGGCACGTCGTCGGCCACGGTGCGCACCCGGTCGTCGAGCAACGGGCCGTAGATGAACCGCGCCCAGACGTTCAGCACGTCCACGAGCTCGTCGGTCAGGTTGGTGAAGCCCCAGCTGCGATAGGCCTCGACCTGGCCGGGGCGGTCGTCTTCGGAGAGGGCGCGATAGAGCCGCACGACCCCGCCCACGAAGCGCGGCGGGAACACCCGGATGCAGCCGAAGTCGAGCAGGTTGAGGTGCGCCGCGCCGTCGCTCCCCTCGGGGCCGCCGAAGGTGTAGTTGCCCAGGTGCGGGTCGCCGTGGATGACGCCGATGTGGGTCATCGGGCCCCACCAGGCCTCGAACAGCAGGGCGGCGATGCGGTCGCGGGTCTCCTGCGGGGCCGTCCTGAAGGCCATCAGGCCCTGGCCGTCGAGCCAGGTCATGGACAGCAGGCGTTTCGTGGAAAGCTCAGGAACGGGCTCTGGCGTCCTGATGTCGTCGCGGCCGGCGAAGAAGCCGCCATAGACGGCCATCATCCGGGCCTCGCGATCGTAGTCGAGCTCCTCGCGCAGGCGGTCGCCGACTTCCTCGATCATCTGGGTGGGGTCGATCGAGCCGTCCATCTTCCTGAACAGGCCGACCAGGGCCCGCAGCTGGCCAAGGTCGCTTTCGACGGCGCTCTGCATGTCGGGGTACTGCAGCTTCACGGCCAGGGCGCGGCCGTCGGGGGCGAGCGCGCGGTGCACCTGGCCGAGCGACGCGGCCGCGGCGGCCTCGTGCTCGAAGCTCTGGAACCTGCTGGCCCAGTCGGCGCCGAGCTCGGCGGCCATCCGCCGGCGTACGAACGGCCAGCCCATGGCCGGCGCGTTGGTCTGAAGCTCGGCCAGTTCCTTGGCGAACTCGGGCGGCAAGAGGTCGGGCACGGTGGCGAACATCTGGGCCGCCTTCATCAGCGGACCCTTGAGGTTCCCCAGCGCGGCCTTCAGCGCCTTGGCGTTGCGGGCGTCGGCGTCATCGCCGGCGAAGACGCGGTTGGCGCCGTAGCTGACGGCCGCGCCCGACAGGCCCGCGCCGACCTTGGCGAAGCGGGCGAGGCGGCCGGAGAGGCGGTCGCGTTCTGGGTCGGACATCTAAATCCTCCCCCTGAAGGGGGAGGTGGCGCGTAGCGCCGGAGGGGGGAGTGATTTCCCCGCCGGCCGAACTTCCCCCTCCGTCGGCTGCGCCGACACCTCCCCCTTCGGGGGGAGGATCTCTAGGGCGACTTCGCTCACACCAGCGCCTCGAACTCGTCCACCAGCCGCTCCAGCTGCCGGCAGCCGGCCGCCCAGAACGCCTTGTCGCGCGGGTTCAGGCCGAAGGGCTTGAGCGCCTCGACATAGGTCCGCGTGCCGCCGGCGGCCAGCAGGTCTTCGTAGAGCGGCGCGAAGCCTTGCGGATCCTCGCGGCGCTTTTCCATCAGGCCGCGCACCAGGAGGTCGCCGAAGGCGTAGGCGTAGACGTAGAACGGCGCGTGCACGAAGTGGCTGACATAGGCCCAGTAGTGCTCGTAGCCCTCGTTCAGTACGACGGCGGGGCCCAGGCTCTCGGCCATGGTCTCCATCCACAGCGCGCCGATCTGGTCGGGCGACAGCTCGCCGTCCTGGCGGGCGGCGTGAAACCGGCGCTCGAAGCGGTGGAAGGCGATCTGGCGGACCACCGTGTTGAGCCCGTCCTCGATCTTGCCGGCGAGCAGCCCCTTGCGATCGGCGGGCGTGGCCTCGGCCAGCAGGCGGTCGAACACCAGGCCCTCGCCGAAGATCGAGGCCGTCTCGGCCAGGGTCAGCGGCGTGTCGGCCAGCAGGGTGCCCAGCGGCGCACACAGGGTCTGGTGCACGGCGTGACCCAGCTCGTGGGCCAGGGTCAGCACGTCGCGCCGCTCGCCCATGTAGTTCATGAAGACGTAGGGGTGGCGGTCGGCGGTGACCGGGTGCGAATAGGCGCCCGACTGCTTGCCGGCGCGGGGGCGGGCGTCGATCCAGGGCTGGGCGAAGAAGGTCTGCGCGGTGTCGGCGAACTTCGGGGCCAGGGCCTGGAAGCTTTCCAGCACCACGTCCTTGGCCTCGGACCAGGGGTAGGTGCGCGGCTGGGCCGCGTCGAGCGGAGCATTGCGGTCCCAGTAGTCCAGGGTCTTGCGGCCCATGGCCTTGGCCTTAAGCGCGTAATAGCGGTGCGACAGGCGCGGATAGGCCTCGACCACGGCGGCTTCCAGGGCGTCCACCGCGTCGGCGTCGACCTCGTTGGCCAGGTGGCGCGAGTGGGCCGGGTCGTCATAGCGCCGCCAGCGGTCCTCGACCTGCTTTTCGAAGGCCAGGGTGTTCATCACCAGGGCCTGGGTGGAGGCGCGCTCCTGCAGGGCCTGGGCCAGGCCGTCGGCGGCGGCCTTGCGGCGGCGCACGTCCGGGTCGGAGAGGCGGTTCAGCGCCTCGGGCAGGGTCAGCTGTTCCTTGCCGACCTTTGCCGACAGTTTGGCCAGGGTCTCGTCGTACAGCCGCACCCAGTTGGCCACGGCCGGGCCGCGGTCGACGATGTAGCGCTCCAGCTCGGCCGACAGCTCGTGCGGGCGCGACAGGCGCAGGCGGCGCAGCCACGGCGTCCAGCGGCGGGTCGGCTCGTGCGCCTCCAGCGCCGCGTTCAGCTCGGCGTCCTCAAGCTGGTTCAGCTCCAGCGAGAAGAACAGGCTGTCGGCGGCGATCTGCGAGGAGCGGGCGCGGAGATCCGCTTCGAACTTGGCCCAAGCCGGGTCGTCGCGGGCAGTCGAGGCGGCCAGGCCCGCATAGGCGCCCACGCCCCACAGGCCGTTGACGGCCTCCTCGTAGAGCCGGATGCCGCGATCGAGCAGCCTGCCCAGGCGCGCAGGCTCGCCGCGAGCCTCGAGGAACATGCCCTCCAGCGAGGCCAGTTCGTCGTTGGCGGCCTTGGCGGCGGCCAGGTCGGTTTCAATCTTCGGGTCCTCGCGGCCGGCATAGAGGTCGGCGAGGTTCCACTCGGGAAGGGCGTCGGGCTTGGAGGGCGCGTTCATGACAGCAAGGGATATGGCGTCTGGAGGGCGGGAGGCAATCGGGGGCGGCTGGTTTCTCCGCTCAGGTCTCGAACGCGGCGATGATCGGACAGGGTCCACGATCATCCGTGCTGCAGGTGTGGAGCAGGCGCGACAGGCCCGCGCGGGCGGCCTGCAGCTCCTCGATCTTGCGGTCGAGATCGGTGATGCGCTCGCGGGCCAGTTCGCGCGCCCGCACCCGGTCCTCGCCGGCGTCGAGCGCCAGAAGCTCGCCGATCTGCTCCAGGGTGAAGCCGGAACCTTGAGCCGCGCGGATGAAGCGCAGCCGCCGCACCGCCTCGTCGCCATAGCGCCGCACGCCGCCCGAAAGCCCGGAGCCCTCGCCGCGCTCGGGCGTCTCCAGCAGGCCCCGGCGCTGGTAGTAGCGGACCGTCTCCACGCCCACGCCGCCGGCCCGGGCCAGGCCCGCGATCGTCGTCGCGCCGCTCGTCGTCGTCATCGCTTGACTCCGTACCATGGTACGGAACCCATATGAGCCCGGTCCCGCTCGCGTACAAGGAGACCGCCGTGACGTCCGTTGCTTCCACCGCCCCCAAGAAGGCCGTCCTCTACCGCATGGTGATGGACAAGCACGTCTGTCCGTACGGGCTGAAGGCCAGGCATCTGCTGCGGTCCAAGGGTTACGAGGTCGAGGACCATCACCTGACCACGCGTGAGGCGACCGACGCCTTCAAGGCCGAGCATGGCGTCAAGACCACGCCGCAGGTGTTCGTCGGCGGCGAGCGGATCGGCGGGTTCGACGACCTGCGCCGCTGGTTCGGCGCAAAGCCCCGCGATCCCAAGGCCAAGACCTACACGCCGGTGATCGCCCTCTTCGCCATGACCGCCCTGATGGCCTTGGCGGCGACCTACGCGGTGGATGGAACGCCCTTCACGGCGCGGGCGGTGGAGTGGTTCATCAGCTTTTCGATGGTGGTGCTGGCCATCCAGAAGCTGCGCGACGTCGAGAGCTTCTCCAGCATGTTCCTGGGCTACGACCTGCTGGCCAAGCGCTGGGTGCCCTACGGATATGTCTATCCGTTCGCCGAGGGCCTGGCGGGCGTGCTGATGACGGCCGGAGCGCTGACCTGGTTCTCCGCGCCGCTGGCCCTGGTGATCGGCGGCATCGGCGCGGTGTCGGTGTTCAAGGCGGTCTATGTCGACAAGCGCGACCTGAAATGCGCCTGCGTCGGCGGCGACAGCAACGTGCCGCTGGGCTTCATCTCGCTGACCGAGAACGTGATGATGGTGGCGATGGCGGTGTGGATGCTGGCGAAGCACTAGGTCCCAAGTTCCTCCCCCGCTAAAGCGAGGGAGGAGCAGGGATTGGTCGGCGCAGCCGGCGGAGAGGGAAGGGGCGGCCAGCCTCCGCGGAAGCTGAAAACGTCCCCCCTCCGGCCCTCCGGGCCACCTCCCCCAGAGGGGGAGGATCTTTAGTGAACCCCCAGGGCCTCGGGCGTCACGGCCACGAGGTCGGCGTCGCCCAGGGTGACGGCGGCCAGTTGGCCGGGAACCTGGGCGAGCACGCTTTCGGCATAGACCCGCAGCAGCTGGCCGCGCAGGGCTTCGGCTTCCGGGGCCAGGGCGCCCTTGGCCAGCATCCAGCCGCCGACCGTGTCGCCCAGCAGTTTCAGATAGGCCGTGGCGCCCGACAGGGCGTCGGGCATGGCGCGGGCGCGGCGCTCGACCAGCCAGGCGGTGGCCGAGGCGGCGGCGTTGAGCGCGGCTTCCAGGCGGCCGGCGACCGGGGTCAGCGAGGCGTCGGCGGCCTTCAGGGCCTCGATGGTGTCGCGGATGTCGTCCATCAGGTCGGCCACGGCCTGGCCGTCGGCGAGGCCCAGCTTGCGGCCGATCAGGTCGATGGCCTGGATGCCGTTGGTGCCCTCGTAGATCGGGGTGATGCGGGCGTCGCGATAGTGCTGGGCTGCGCCGGTTTCCTCGATGAAGCCCATGCCGCCGTGGATCTGCACCCCCAGCGAGGCGACCTCGACGCCGACGTCGGTCGACCAGGCCTTGGCGATCGGGGTCAGCAGTTCCTCGCGCAGCTTGGCGGCCGCGCGGGTCTCCTCGTCGGCGGCGGCGTGGGCCAGGTCGGCGGCGACGGCGGTCGACAGGCAGATGCCGCGTGCGGCCTCGATCTTGGCCTTCATCAAGAGCAGCGTGCGGCGCACGTCCGGGTGGTCGAACAGGCGCGAGGGATAGGCGCCCGTCCAGGCCGAACGGCCCTGCACGCGTTCCAGGCTGAAGTTCAGGGCCTGCTGGTAGGCGCGCTCGGCGATGGCGGTGCCCTGGGCCCCGACCTGCAGGCGGGCGGCGTTCATCATCGTGAACATGTGCGCCACGCCCTGGTGCAGCTTGCCGACCAGCTCGGCCTTGGCGCCTTCGAACAGCATCACGCAGGTGGGCGAGCCGTGGATGCCCAGCTTATGTTCGAGCCCGCCGACGCGGACGTCGTTGCCGGCGCCCATCTTGCCCTCGTCGTCGACCAGCACCTTGGAGGCCAGGAACAGCGAGATTCCCTTCACGCCGGGAGGGGCGTCGGGGGTGCGGGCCAGAACGAGGTGGACGATGTTGTCCGTCGCGTCGTGGTCGCCCCAGGTGATGAAGATCTTCTGGCCCGACAGGGTGTAGCCGCCTTCGCCGTCCGGCGTGGCCATGGTGGTCAGGGCCGCGAGATCCGAGCCGGCCTGCGGCTCGGTCAGGTTCATGGTGCCGGTCCATTCGCCCGAGACCAGCTTGGGCAGGAACACCGACTTGTGGCGCTCCGTGCCATGCAGGGCCAGGGCCTCGATGGCCCCAAGGCTCAGCATCGGGCACAGGCCGAAGGCCATGTTGGCCGCCTGAACCATCTCCAGCGTGGCGATTTCCAGCGCTTTCGGCAGCCCCTGGCCGCCGTGGTCGGGCGAGGCGGCCAGCGAGGTCCAGCCGGCCTCGGCGAAGGCCTTGTAGGCGTCGGCGAAGCCAGGCGCGCTGCGCACCACGCCGTTCTCCAGCTTGGCGCCCACAAGGTCGCCCTGGCGGTTGATCGGGGCCAGCACTTCCGAGGCGAACACGCCGGCGGCTTCCAGCACGGCGTCGACGGTGTCGGCGTCGGCCTCGGGGTAGGCGTCGGCCAGGCGGCCGAAGTCGGCCACATGGCGCAGGGCGAAGGCGAGGTCGCGGACGGGGGCGCGGAAAGTCATGCGGGGGCCGATCTGTTCAAGCGTCGGGTTGGGGTATGTGATCCCTGTTTAGATCGCGCGGCCTATCGCGCCAAGGACCGCCTGTCGATCACGGCTTCGTGAGGAGACGCCCCTTCAACTGGACGGTGAAGTTCCTAAGTCGGGGTAATCAGCAACCGTCACTATGACAGTTTTGTCAGTTTGGAGATCTGAGACCATGGCTCGCCCCTTCGCCTACGCCATTCTGGCCGGCGCCCTTCTCGCCGCTCCCCTCGCGGCCCCGGTCGCCGCCCTGGCGCAACCGGCGACGGATCCCGCCGCCGCTCCGGCCGGGACCTGGGCCCTGGACAAGCGCCACGCCAGCCTGACCCTGCGCGTGAAGCACTTCGGCACCTCGAACTACACTTTCCGCCTGTCGGGCCTGGACGGCTCGTTCGCCTATGACCCGGCCAAGCCGCTGGACTCGAAGGTGTCGATCACGGTCGACCCGAAGTCGGTCGACACCGGCCTGCCGAACTTCAACAAGGAAATCTCGGACGATCCGAAGTTCTTCGACTCGGCCAAGTACCCGACCATCACCTTCGTCTCGACCAAGATCGAGCAGACCTCGGCGGGCAAGGGCAAGCTGACCGGCGACCTGACCTTCCGCGGCGTGACCAAGCCGGTGACCCTGGACGTCACCTACAACGGCTTCGCCAAGACCCCGTTCGGCTCGCAGATCATGGGCTTCTCGGCCACCGGCAAGATCAAGCGCTCGGAGTTCGGCTTCACCCACCTGGTGCCGATGGTCTCGGACGACGTCGATCTGGCGATCGAAGCCGAATTCAATCCGAAGAAGTAAGATCCTGAACTAAGGGACGGCCCAATGACCGCCGAGACGCTTTCCAAACCCGCCTCGGCGGCGGGTCCCGTCCGCTATTCGACGGTGGCGATCATCCTGCACTGGCTGATCGCCGCCGCTCTGATCTTCCAGGTGATCCTGGGCTGGCGGGCCGATGACGGCCCCAAGGGCGCGGAAACCTTCGCCCTCTTCCAGCTGCACAAGTCGATCGGCATCACCATCCTGGTGCTGAGCGTCGCGCGCCTGCTGTGGAAATTCACCCACAAGTCGCCGCCGGCTCCGGCCGGCCAGCCGACCTGGGAGAAGCTGGCCGCCAGCGCCGTGCACGTCGGCTTCTACGTGATCATGATCGGCCTGCCCCTGACCGGCTGGATCATCGCCTCGACCAGCCGCATCAACATTCCGACCATCCTCTACGGGCTCGTTCCCTGGCCGCACCTGCCGGGCCTGCCCGAGCTGGCGGCCGGGGCCAAGGACGCCTGGAACGACTTTGGCCACATCGGCCACAGCGTGCTGGTCAAGTTCACCTACGTGCTGCTGGCCCTGCACCTGGGCGCGGTGGCCAAGCACCAGATCCTCGACCGCGACGAGGTGTTCGGCCACATGGCCGCCGGCGCCAAGCCGGGCATCAGAGAGCCGCGCCTGTGGCTGGCCGCCGCCGGCTTCGCCGCCGTGGTCGCCGCCGGCTATCTCTACACGCCCGCCAAGGCCAAGGCGCCCCAGCCTGCGCCGGCCGAAAGCAGCGCCGACGAACTGGCCTTGCCGGAAGAGACGCCCGCCGCCGCTGCTCCGGCCGCGACGCCGGCCGGTCCCGCGACGCCGGCCGCGCCGGCCGAAACCGCGCCGCCCGCCGACAGCGCCCTGAAGGACCCGGTCGCCTGGGCCGTGCAGAAGGGCTCGCATCTCGACTTCAACCTGGCCTGGGCCGACACGCCGATCCAGGGCCGGTTCAGCCGCTGGACCGCCGACATCCTGTTCTCGCCGGAAGCTCTGGACCGCAGCAAGCTCACGGTCAGCATCGACCTGGCTTCGGCCGGCACGGGCGACGGCCAGCGTGACGAGAGCCTGCAGGGCCCCGACTTCTTCAACACCTCGGCCAACCCGAAGGCGATCTTCACGGCGACCAGGTTCCGCAAGACCGCCGAGGGCCGCTTCGTGGCCGACGGCACGCTTGACCTGCGGAGCGTGAAAAAGCCGCTCAGCCTGCCCTTCAGCCTGAAGATCGACGGCGACACGGCCACGGCGCGCGGTGTAACCACCCTCGACCGGACCGCGTTCGGGGTTGGACAGGGCGAATGGGCGTCGACGGATCAGATACCGGCCAAGATCAAGGTGAGCTTCGCCTTGACCGCCAAGAAGAAGTAGCCCGCGCGGCGCAGGCCCTCGCCGGCGGGGGCCTCGTCCTGCTGCCCACCGAAACCGTCTATGGCCTCGGGGCGGACGCTTCCGACCCCGCGGCCGTGGCGGCGATCTTCGAGGCCAAGGGCCGTCCGCGCTTCAACCCGCTGATCGCCCACGTCGCCGATATCGACACCGCCGGCCGCATCGCCGCCTTCGACGAGCGGGCGCGCGCCCTGGCCCAGGCCTTCTGGCCCGGCCCCCTGACCATCGTCGCCCCGATCGCCGACGTCTCGGCCGTCTGCGACCTCGCCCGCGCCGGGCTGGAGACCGTGGCCATCCGCGTTCCCGGCCATCCCGTGGCGAGGGCCGTGCTGGCCGCGTTCGGCGGACCGGTCGTAGCGCCTTCCGCCAACCGCTCGGGTCGTCCCAGCCCCACCACTTTCCAGGACGCCTTCGCCGAGACGGGCGACAAGTGTGCGGCCGTGCTCGACGGCGGGTCCTGCCAAGTGGGCCTGGAATCCACCGTCGTCGCCGTGCTCGACGGGCCCGTGCGGCTGCTGCGCCCCGGCGCCGTCACCCGCGCCCAGCTAGAAGCGGTGGTCGGGCCTCTCGCCGAAGCCGACGACGACGCCAAGCGCTCGCCCGGCCGCCTCGCCTTGCACTACGCCCCCGACGCCCCTGTGCGGATCAATGCCGAAGCGCCGAACGTCGGCGAGGCCTTCCTGGCCTTTGGACCGTGGCCTGAGGGGGAGGGGGTGTTCAACCTCAGCCCCACGGGCGATCTGGCGCAGGCCGCCGCCAACCTGTTCTCGTATCTACGGGCGGCTGACCGCATCGCGCCGACGACCATCGCCGTGGCGCCGATCCCTGACCAGGGGTTGGGTGAGGCGATAAATGACCGCTTGAAGAGAGCTGCGGGGTTTGTAGGCTAGGACTACGACTTCACCGATGCTTCGGGGGGGAGCATGAAAGTAGCGGATCTAACAGATGCGCAGCTAAGCGCGCTGATCGCCAACCATCAAAAGCAGGGCGCTTTTGACCAGCCGCTTTATGCAGAAGCCTTGGACGAGCTTCAGCGCCGAGATGGGCCCGCGTTGGACCTGGACGTTACTATCAGGTGCATCCTGGACGCGGCGGCTGGCGGCTCGTTTCTTTCATATGGTGACGTCGCTAAGGCGAACGGCTGCGAGTGGAACAAGGTTCGTCGCCAGATGCCGCGGCACCTGGATCGAGTTCTTGCAAAAGCACACGCCCGAAAGGCTCCTCTGATTACCTCGATCGTTGTCAACGACAAGAACCGTATGACGGGCGCTTTGGAAGAAAGCTCGCTCAATGGGTTCGTTGCGGGAGCGGAGAGACTTGGGGTCCGGGTCGAAGATCCCATGGATTTTCTGCGGAGAGAGCAAGAGGCGACGTTTCTTTTCGCTGAGCGTCACGGGGCGCTCTGATTTCAGTACGCACAACGGAATGGTGTCTCGCCGGGTTTAACTTTTGCTACCTGCAAAGGGGCTTCACCGTCGGCTAGGCAAGACCGCTCGGCCCCGGCTAGGGTCGCCTCGAATCTCTAGTCTGGGTTGATGGGGCGCGTATGGGGACGAAGGAACCGGTCGAGACGGACGTCGGGCGGGAGCCGGCGTTCTGGGGCCTGTGGCGCAGGCTGAAGAGCGACTTCTCCTGCTGGACCTTCATTCCGTCCTGGTTCTACACGCCCGGCGCCTGGGGCTATCTGGGCGTCGACTTCGTCAGCGGCTTTCGCAGGAACCCCTCGACGCTGCGCGCGCTCGACCTGTTCAAAGGCGTCGACGACAAGACCTTCGACGCGGTGGCGGCTCTGGCGGCGCTGAACGCCCGACGCCAGGAGCAGATGCTGCGAGCGGTGGTCATCACCTACCTGACCGTGCCGGTCTCGGTGACGGCCCTGGTCGCCGAGATCGTCGGCGACGACCTGGGCACCTTCGTGCGCGAGAACATGACCAACGTCATCGCCGTGGTCGTGACCCTGGCGATCGGCCCGCTCTCCTTCCTGTTCAGCAACTGGCGGGCCCGCCAGATCGTCGGGGTGCTGGACCTGGTCAGGATCGAGCGCGGCGCCGCCGACTGATCCCGACACGCGCCGGGGCGCAACGCATTTCACCCGCTGTCGAACGCTTGTAGGATCGGCCCGCGCCCGGCCGGACCGGCGCGCGTGTGGATAGGCGTAGGGGAGGGGCGAGGTTGGAGCGAGAGCGCAAGGCTTCCGCGCAGCGGCGCGACATCCTGATCGCCGCCACCGAGCGCGCCCAGGCGTCGGGCTTCCACACCACCACCATGGACCAGATCGCCCGCGGCGCGGGCTTGAGCGTCGGGCAGGTCTATCGCCACTTCGAGAACAAGGACGCGATCATCGGCGCGGTGGCCCAGGCCGGGCCCGCAAGGTGCTCGATCCGTTCGAGAACCACGCCCAGGGCGAGCCGGTGCTGGAGACCCTGCTGCGCGACGCGCCTTCGGCGCTGAGGCAGGCCCGCGACAGCAAGGTGGCGGCCCTGGACCTGGAGATCCTGGCCGAGGCCGAGCGCAACGCCGTGGTCGCCCAGGTGGTCCACGACGTCGAGGCCGCCCAGCTGGAGCGCGGCGTCGAGGCCCTGGCGCCGTTCCGCAAGCCGGACTGGACCGACGACGACCTGATCGCCCGCATCGCGTTTCTGGGGCTGATCCTCGACGGGCTGCAGTTGCGCGGGGCGCGGGGCTCCACCGCCGCGCCGGCGGCGATGGAGCGGGCCTATCGCGACATCATCGCCGCGCTGTTCGGCTGAGTTTGGGCGTCCTTCGGCAAGCTCAGGATGAGGACCATCTACAGGCCGGGAGCGTCGAAAAACCTCATCCCGAGCCTGTCGAAGGACGAGGTTTTCGTCCCAAATTCAGGATGTCGATCCGGCCGAGCGGCTAGTTCTTCAGGCGGTAGCCGGTCTTGAAGACCCAGGCGATGATCGCCAGGCACAGCAGCAGCACGCCGCAGGTGGCCGCCAGACTGACGCCGACCCCCACGTCCGACGTGCCGAAGAAGCTCCAGCGGAAGCCGCTGACCAGATAGACCACCGGGTTGAACAGCGAGATCGTCCGCCACACGCCCGGCAGCATGTCGATCGAATAGAAGCTGCCGCCGAGAAAGGTCAGGGGCGTGATCACCAGCAGCGGCACGATCTGCAGCTTCTCGAAGCTGTCGGCCCAGATGCCCAGGATGAAGCCGAACAGGCTGAAGGTCACCGCCGTCAGCACCAGGAAGGCGGCCATGAACAGCGGGTGCTGGATCTCGAACGGCACGAACAGGCGCGCGGTGGCCAGGATGATGACGCCCAGCATCAGGGACTTGCTGGCGGCGGCGCCGACATAGCCCAGCACGATCTCGAACGGCGAGACGGGGGCCGACAGCACCTCGTAGATCGTGCCCGACCACTTGGGCATGTAGATGCCGAACGAGGCGTTCGACAGGCTCTCGGTCAGGATCGACAGCATGATCAGGCCCGGCACGATGAACGCGCCGTAGGGCACGCCGTCGACGGCGGTCATGCGCGAGCCGATGGCCGCGCCGAAGACGACGAAGTAGAGCGAGGTCGACAGCACCGGCGAGGCGATGCTCTGCAGCAGGGTGCGGAAGGTCCGCGCCATCTCGAAGCGGTAGATGGCGGCGACGGCGTGGATGTTCATGGCCGGTCCTTCACCAGGCTGACGAAGATCTCCTCGAGGGAGCTCTGGCGGGTGTTGAGGTCGGTGAAGTCGACGCCCTCGGCCGACAGGCGGCGCAGCAGCGGGGCGATGCCGGTTTCGGCGGCCTGGGCGTCGAAGCTGTAGACCAGTTCGGTCCCGTCGGCGGTGAGTTCCAGTGCGTAGTCCGACAGGCCGGCGGGCACGGCTTCCAGCGGCGCCTGCAGATGCAGGGTCAGCTGCTTCTTGCCCAGCTTCTGCATCAGGGCGGCCTTGTCCTCTACCAGGATGATCTCGCCCTTGCGGATGACCCCCACCCGGTCGGCCATCTCCTCGGCCTCCTCGATGTAGTGGGTGGTCAGGATGATGGTGACGCCCGTCTCGCGCAGCTTGCGGACCATCTCCCACATGTCGCGGCGCAGCTCGACGTCGACACCGGCGGTGGGCTCGTCGAGGAACAGGATCGACGGCTCGTGCGACAAGGCCTTCGCGATCATCACCCGTCGCTTCATGCCCCCCGACAGGGTCATGATCTTGGCGTCCTTCTTGTCCCACAAGGACAGGTCGCGAAGGATCTTCTCGATCAGCGCCGGGTTCGCAGGCTTGCCGAACAGGCCGCGGCTGAAGGTGACGGTGGCGATCACCGTCTCGAAGGCGTCGGTGGTCAGCTCCTGCGGCACCAGGCCGATCTTGGTGCGGGCCGGACGGTACTCGCGGGCGATGTCGTGGCCGTCGGCGACGATCGTGCCGGTGCTGGGCCGAACGATGCCGCAGATGATGCTGATCAGCGTGGTCTTGCCTGCGCCGTTGGGGCCGAGCAGGGCGAAGATCTCGCCGCGATTGATGGTCAGGTCGACCTGCTTGAGGGCCTGGTGGCCCGAGGCGTAGGTCTTGGTCAGACCCGACACCGTGATGATGGGTTCCACCCGTCTGTTCCCTCTCGTCCGTGCGGTCCGCGCCCAGATGGGGGCGCGGGGCGAAAAGCGCCAGTGGCGAGCGATGCGCCTAGTTCGATCCCAGGGCGTCGGCCAGGTGGCACGACTTGCCCGCCTTCAGGCCCTCCAGGGCGATCACGTCCAGGGCGTTCCCGTCCTGGCCCTCGATCTCGACATACTGGCCGATGACCTCGACATAGACCGGCGCCTTCAGGGCCTTGAGGCTCTCGCGCAGCTTGGCGACCGGCTTTTCCTGCTCGCCGTCGCGGTCGCGCAGGACATAGCGGTTGGCGGCCAGGTCGCAGCGGGTGAGGATCACCCGCTCCTTCTGGACGTCCACCGTGCCGATATAGAGGTCCTGGGCGACAGCTGCGCTGGCGACCATGCCCAGCAGGGCCGCGCCGGCCAGCACGCAAAGCGATCTCTGCATCGAAACTCCGTCGGACTGGCCCTGGACAGCGGCCGGACTAGCCTGTCGCCGCGCCCGGATCTGTCAGCAGTCGTCAGCTGGAACGGCGGGCCGAGCGGAGCATGCGTCCAAGCTCGCTGATCGCATAGGGCTTTTGCAGCACCGGGAAGCCGTGGTGGGCGTCGTCGGCCAGCACCTGGCTGTAGCCGCTGGTCAGCACCACCGGCAGGCTGGGCCAGCGGGCGCGGATGCGCCGGGCCAGCTCCAGGCCGCTGATGCCGGGCATGACCACGTCGGTGAAGACGTAGTCGAAGGCCTCGCCGCGCTCCTCCAGCACGGCGATGGCGCGCTGGCCGTTGGCGACGAGGCAGGTCTCGTAGCCCAGGTCCTCCAGCAGCTGGCGCGCGAAGTCGCCGACCTCGGCGTTGTCCTCGACGATGAGGATGGCGCCGTGCGCGTCGATGGACGGCTCTGCGGCGTCGGCGGCCGCCGTCTCGGCCGGGGTGTCGACTTGCGGCAGGTACAGCGTGAAGGTCGAGCCTTGCCCCTCCCGGCTCATCACGTCCACGTCGCCGCCCGACTGCTTGGCGAAGCCGAACACCTGCGACAGGCCAAGCCCGGTGCCCTTGCCGACGTCCTTGGTGGTGAAGAACGGCTCGAAGATCTGGTCCAGCACTCCGGGAGACATGCCAGAGCCGGTGTCGGTGATCGAGACGGCGACGAACGGTCCTTCGTGGCCGCCTTGCCCGCGCAGCGCCGGCAGCGACGCGGCCTCGTAGGCGCGGATGACGAGGTCGCCGTCGCCGTCCATGGCGTCGCGCGCGTTCACCGCCATGTTGACCAGGGCGGTTTCGAACTGGCTGGCGTCGGCCTCGACGAAACATGGGGCCAGGCAGGGCTCGACCGTCAGGCGAATGCGGCCGCCCACGATGGCGCCCAGCATGTCGGCGACGCTGGCGATCCGCGCGCCGACGTCGAAGGTGGTCGGTTTGAGCGTCTGGCGGCGGGCGAAGGCCAGCAGCTGCGCGGTGAGCTTGGCTGCGCGGTCGGCGGTTTCGGCGATCGCATCCAGGTAGCGCTCGCGCTTGGCCTCGGGCAGCGAGGGGCGGCGCAGCAACTCGGCCGACGAGCGGATGACGGTCAGCAGGTTGTTGAAGTCGTGCGCCACGCCGCCGGTCAGCTGGCCGATGGCCTCCAGCTTCTGCATCTGGCGGACCTGGTTCTCGGCCGCCAGCAGTGCGTTGGTGCGCTGCTGGACATGGGTTTCCAGCGTCTCGTTGAGGCTGCGCAGTTCGCCTTCGGCCGCGCGCAGGGCGGTGACGGTGCAGGCCAGCTCCTGCTCGCGCATGCGCAGCGACTCTTCGGCGATCGTCCGCTCCAGAAGGTCGGCCGCCTGCCGCGCCAGGATGTCGAGCAGCCGCAGATCGCGTTCGGAAGGGCTGTGGGCCTTTGTCCAATGGGTCGAGATCATGCCCAGCAGGCTGCCGTTTCGCGAACGCAGGGGCGTGGTCTGGGCCGCGCGGATGCCGCTGCGGCGGAAGGCCTCCAGGTCTTCCGTGCCGGCGATCTCGTCCCAATGCTCGTAGTCGGGGATGACCGAGCGACGGCCCGTGCGCAGCGCCAGCGTGCAGCTGCTGTGGGCCGACGGACTGACCCAGCCCCAGAACGCCACGGCCTCAGGCGGCAGCCCGCGATAGGCCAGGAGCTGCAGTTCGCCGCCGTGGCCTGACGGATCGCCTTTGGGGCACAGCAGCTGCATGGTGCCGAACTGCGATCGCGTGATCGCGACCGCCGCGTCGACGATCTTGCCGTACAGCTCCACCCGATCCTGTTCGCCGATCAGCTCCAGGCTGATCCCGTGCAGGAGCTCGATGTCGGCGAAGTCGCTCACCGGCGCGATCGCGCGCTTGCGGACGAGGCGTGACGGTTCCGGATAGAAGGCGTCGAGCATGGCCGTTCCTGTGGGCGCGGACGAGTTACAGCACAGTCTGGCCGTGTCGGTCGTCTGCTAGACGACATAGCGGCCCGCGATACGTCCGCTTCGCCCCGAAGCTTCAGCATGCGTAGGCCCCTTAACGCATGAAGCGCGAAAGGCGCCGCCGGTTCCTCAACGAACCGTCAGCACCGCGCCGTGCACGCCCACCACCGAGACCCGCGCCCCGGTCTCGGGCGCGGTTTCGCCCTCGGCCCCGCCCTCCGTCTGGGCGGCCCATTCCTTGCCGTCGACGAACACCCGGCCGCGGCCGTTCTCGAAGGCGGCGACCACCTCGGCCGGGCGGCCGAGCAGGCGCAGGGTGGGATCGTTGAGATCGGGGTCGGGCCCGGCCAGGGCCGGCCGCAGGAAGCGGCGGGCGAAATAGGTGCTGGCGATGGTCAGCACGGCGAAGAGGGCGATCTCCACCGGCAGGTTGGTCGGCAGCAGCAGGGCTGCGACCCCCACCGCCGCCGCCGAGGCGGCGGGCCACAGGAGCCAGCCGGTGCCGGTGCCCACCTCGATCGCCAGGAACACGGCCGCAGCCGACAGCCACAGCCAGAAGGGATGAGCGATGTAGAAGTCGATCAGGCCGGTCATGGCCTTCAGCCTCCCTTGCGCGGCGTGCTGGTCGGCACGGCCGCGGAGCGCACGGGCGGGGCAGCGTCGGGTCCGCCCAGCGAGCGGATCAGTTCGCCGACCCCGGCCACCGTGCCGGTGATGCCGGCGAAGTCGGCCGGCACGATCACGGTCTTGGCGTTGGGCGAGCGGGCCAGGTCCCCGAACGCCTCGACGTATTTCTGGGCCACGAAGTAGTTGATGGCGTTGACGTCGCCGCGGGCGATGGCTTCCGACACGAAGGCGGTGGCCTTGGCTTCGGCTTCGGCTTCCCGCTCGCGGGCCTCGGCGTCGCGATAGGCGGCCTCGCGGCGGCCCTCGGCCTGCAGGATGGCCGACTGCTTGGCGCCCTCGGCGCGGGCGATCTGGGCCTGCTTCTCGCCCTCGGCCTCGGTGATGACGGCGCGGCGCTCGCGCTCGGCCTTCATCTGCCGGGCCATGGCGTTGGTGATGTCGGCCGGCGGAGTCAGGTCCTTGATCTCGATGCGGGCGACCTTGACGCCCCAGGGGCCGGTGGCGTCGTCGATGGTGGCCAGCAGGCGCGAGTTGATGTGGTCGCGCTGGGAGAGCACCTCGTCCAGCTCCATCGAGCCGACCACGGTGCGCAGGTTGGTCTGGGCCAGCTGGGTGATGGCGTAGATCAGGTTGTCGACGCGATAGGCCGCGGCGGCCGCGTCCATCACCTGGATGAAGACGATGGCGTCGACGGTCACCGACACGTTGTCCTTGGTGATGACCTCCTGCTTGGGGACGTCGAGCACCTGCTCCATCATGTTCACCCGCCGGCCGATGGTCTCGACGAAGGGCGTCAGGATGCTGATGCCGGGCTTCAGCGTGCGGGTGTAGCGGCCGAAGCGCTCGACGGTGAACTCGCGGCCCTGGGGCACGATCTTGATGACGTTGACGACCAGCAGGATCGCCAGCACGAGCAGGACCAGGGGAACCAGATAAGCGGCCAAGTCTACGCCTCCCGAACGGGCCGGCCCCGCGGCCCTCGCCGCAGGTCGCCTGCGCCCATGGGACGAGGTTAGCGCGGGGCTCGCCCGTCCGCCACGGAATCCGGCGAAGCTTGCGCGGGATCGTTGACCACCACGGTCTGCGACAGCTTGGAGGCGAGGGCGCGGCCGCGCTGGGCGGCCTGGCGTTCGGCGCGGCGGCTCTCTGGGGAGCAGCCTTCCGGATGGCCGGCCTGGCTGGCCGCGAAGCCGCCGTTGAAGCGGTCGCGCAGCCGGTCGGTGAAGCCGGAGTCGGACGCCTCCACGTCGATCAGGCGCATCATCCGGGCGCGCCAGAACTGGTCGCCCGCGCCTTCGCAGGCCTGGCGCAGGGCGTGGCTCTGGCCCAGCGCATAGGCCAGGTCGAGCAGGCGCTGGCGGTCGGCCGGATCGCGTTCCTGGGCGTGCGCCGACAGGGCCGCCGGAACGGTCAGCAGCAGGGCCGCCAGGGCTGGAACGAGAGCGCGCGCGCGAAGCATGGGGACATTATCGCCGCAAGCCTCGCGCCTGTCATCGCCGCGCCCGCAGCGGGCGAGCTCGGCCATTTCGTCCACAGCCGCGCTTGCCCATTTGGAGTCGAAACTTCGACTCTTCAGGGCCTTGCTATCAACAAGGATCGGCGTCAGGCTGTGGATAAGTCAGGGGCGGCGAGAAACGACCACTCCGACAGCGCAGAAGGGAGGACGTGTCATGGCCGAAGTGCATTACGGCGTCGTCCAGGTAGGCGACCGGTGGACCATCATCGGCGACCAGCTCCGGTTCGGGGCCTACCGCAACCGCCACGAAGCCGAACGCGCCGCCGCCCGGCTGGCCGAGCAGGCGACGGGCCTTGGGCTGCCGGTGCGCATGCACCTGCAGGACGAAACCGGACAGCTTCACAGGCCCACCCTGCTGAGCTGACGGCTTCACGCAACGAAAGGCGGCCTCCGCGCGCTTTAACGGTGAGCAAGCGCCGCCGTTGGATGCCGCCATGGCCGACTCCGCAGAACTGAACGACCGAGACGCCCGCGCCGAGCGGGTCACCCAGGCCTATGCGGGCAATCGCCTGCTGCTGGCCCTGCCCGACGAGGCGCGCGCCGCCCTCAAGACGGGCCTGTCCCTCACCGCCCTGGCGCGGGGGCAGGTGCTGTTCGACGTCGGCGAGGACGTGCGCAACACCTACCTGCCGTGCCGGCCGACCATGGTCGCCCTCCTGGTGGTCACCGCCGAGGGGCGCGAGGTCGAGGCCGCCACCGTCGGCTGGGAAGGCGCGCTGGGCGGCATCGTCAGCGGCGGGCTGAAACCCGCCTACGGTCGCGCGGTGGTGCAGGTGCCCGGACCGGCCTTCGTGGTGCCGACCGCGCGCCTGGACGAGATGCGCCAGCGCTTTCCGGGCATGGGCGACCTCTTCACCCGCTACGCCGACGCCATGATCGCCCAGATGATGCAGTCGGTGGCCTGCAACGCCCTGCACACCATCGAGCAGCGCTGCTGCCGCTGGCTGCTGTCCGCCCACGACCGCTCGGGCGAGGACGTCGTGCGCCTGACCCAGGAGGCCTTGGCCGACATGATGGGCGTGCAGCGCACCACCGTGACCGCCGCGGCCAAGGTGCTGCAGGGCGACGGCATCATCCAGACCCGCCGCGGTCGGGTGGAGATCCTCGACCGCCGCAAGCTCGAGCGCCGGGCCTGCGAGTGCTATGGCCAGGTCGAAGCGCACTTCGCGCGGCTGCTGCCCGAGATCAAGGACTAGGGGTCCGTATTCCCTGGCCATCAGGCTGCGAGCCTTCCGCTTCGTCCCAGTGATCGTCATCCCGGCTCTCCGCTTCGCTACGGCCGGGATAACGACCTCATTGATGCAAGCGAGGCCGATCCAAGCCGGCGGCGGCTCGCCCCGCGATTGCGTCGACCGGCGTTACGCGACACTCTCCGCGCCGTTTTCATCCGGGCGCTGGGCAAGATGGCCGACACAGTGGTGCTGATCCTGGCCTCGGCGGCGGCCGGCGTGGGGCTGTTCGCCGCCTCGCAGTTGGGCGTGCGGCGCGACTGGCGCACGGCGCCCTCCACCGCCCTGGCGGTGTTCCTGCTGCTCAGCGCCCTGTCGGGCCTGGACCTGATGCTCGACCGCGCCGGCGCCTATGCCGCCGCGCCCTGGGCGACGGGGATCCTGTGGACCACCTCGCTGGGCCTGGGTCCGTCGATCCTGGCCTATGTGCTGGCCATGACCGGCGATCCGGAGCGGGGCTGGACCATGGGGCGCGTCGCGCGCATCGGCTGGCCGGCGGGCGTCGCCATGCTGCTGGTCCTGCCGTTCTTCCTGCTGCCGGTTTCCACGCGGCTGGCGGTCTATACCGGCGCGGGCGCCGACGCCGACCCGCTGGCCGGACCGCTGCAACTGGTCTTCGTGGCGCTGTTCCTGGCCGTGACCCTGGGCTACCTCGCCGCCGCCTTCGCGGTGATGAGCCGCCACGTTCGTCGGGTGCGCGACCTGTTCTCCAACCTCGAGGACCGCACGCTGAGCTGGCTGCGGGCCCTGCTGCTGGTGATGCTGGCCGCCTGGATCTGGGGCGCGGTGAAGTCGGCCCTGGCCGCCGGCGCCGCCCACGAGGGCTGGCTGGACGCGGCGGCCGCCGCCGTCGAACTGGCCTGGACCGCCGCCATCGGCCTCTTTGGCCTGTCGCAGAAGCCGATCTACACGCCCCAGACCGAGACGCCGGAGGCGCTGCCCGCCGCCGGCAAGTATGCGCGTTCGGCCTTGCCCCAGGCGCGCCAGGTCGAGATCGCCGCCCGCCTGGAACAGGCCATGCGCGGCCAGGGCCTCTATCGCGACCCGCTGCTGTCGCTGAGCGGGCTTGCGGGCCGCATCGGCGTCACGCCCAACCACCTATCGCAGGTGCTGAACGAGCACCTGGGCCAGAGCTTCTTCGACTACGTCAATCGCTGGCGGGTGGAGGAGGCCGTGGCCCGCATCGGCGCCTCCGACGAGCCGATCCTGGCCATCGCCTACGAGGTCGGCTTCAACTCGCGCTCGACCTTCAACACAGCGGTGAAGAAGCACGCCGGCCGGCCGCCCAGCGCCTTCCGCCCGGCCGCCTGAGCCCCTCATCCACGTCCTGACCGGCAGGATCGGACGCCTTGCGGCTCCGGGCCTGCCCGTTCGGACGACGCCCAAAGCCGCACCGTCCAGGGTCGTGACCGTCCTCCCCTCGTTTCGAGAGAACCGTCATGATCGATCGCCTGTCCGGCGCCGCCCTGCTCGCCCTCTGCCTGCTGGTCGCCCTGTCCCCGCCCGCCCAAGCCGAGGAGTCCGAGCGATTGCTGCTACTCGGGGCCGGCGCCTATGTCGCTTCCAACCCCTATGAGAGCGCCAGGGACAAGACGCAGACCGGCGTGCTGCCGCTGTTCTTCTACCAGGACCGCCGCGTCACCGCCGACCTGAGCGGCCTGGCCGTGAAGGCCTATGCGACCGACCGCTTCACCCTGGAGGGCCGCATCGCGCCGCGCTTCCAGCTGGTCGATCCCAAGGAGACCCGCGACTACGCCTTTCTGGAACGTGACGTGGGGATCGACGTCGGCGGCCGGGCCAGCGCCGCCTTCGGCCCGGCCACGCTCAGCCTCGAGTACCTGGCCGACGTCTCCGGCGAGACCAAGGGCCAGGAGGTCAATCTCGACCTGACCCTGGAAGCTGCGCCGAGCGAGCGCCTGACCCTGCAGGCGGTGGCGGGCCTGTCGTGGAAGGACAAGAAGCTCTCCACCTGGCTCTATGGCCTGAAGGCCGACGAGGTCGGGGCGGCGCGGGCCTACGAGTTCGGCCGCACGCGCGGCGCGCCGTCGGGCGGGGTGGTCGTGCCGTCGCTGGGCGCCCAGGCCCGCTACCGCATCGGCGAGCGGGCCTATGTCATCGCCGCCGCCGAGATCGAACTGTTCGACGACGACATCACCAAAAGCCCCCTGGTGGCCAAGAAGAGCGCCGCCGCCGGCTTCGTCGGCCTGGTCCGCCGGTTCTAGGCATGATCCCCGTGCACGCGACCCTGATCTCGCCCGGCGTGCCGGCGCGGCTGGTCGCCGTCGGCCGGACGGCGGCGATCCTCTCGATCTGGCTGGCGGCCACGGCGCCGATGGCGGTGCTGGCCTGGGTCGTCGCGCCGCGGCTGATGGCGCCCGACGATCCGCTGCCCGGCCTCGTCTTCTGGTGGATGGTGGTGTTGGGCATGGCCTGGCAGCTGGTGCTGTCGCTGGTGGTGCTGAAGCTGGAGGGCGTCTCCCTGCGCTGGCCGGAGCTGCGTCGCCGGCTGTGGCTGACGCCGCCGGTCTGGCGCTCGACCGGACGGCCGTTTCTCGGCGCCTTCCTGCTGGTCCCGCTGTTCGTCGCCCTGGGCTTCCTGGGCGACGAGGCCGCCACCCTGCTGTTCCAGGCCACGCCCCTGGGCGAGCGGCTGGCCGGGCTGGCGCCGCCCTTTTCGATGATCGAGCACCTGATCACGCCGCAGGCGCGGGGACGGTGGGACATTCTGGGCCTCGCCCTCGTCTCCAGCCTGTTCAACTACGGCCTGGGCGAGGCGCTGCTGTTCCACGGCGTGCTCTTGCCACGCATGGAGCGGGCCTGGGGGCGGTGGGCGTGGCTGGGCAACGGCCTGCTGTTTTGCGCCTACCACGTGCACAAGTTCTGGCTGATGCCGGGCCTGGTCATCAGCTGCCTCTGCTATGCCCTGCCGGCCCAGGCCTTCCGTTCCAACTGGCTGGCGGTGGTCATCCACGGGGTGGAGGGGCTGGTGCTGATCGCCGCCGTGTTGGTGGTGATCCTGCAGCCGTGAGGTTGCGGCGAGCGTCGTTCTGCGGCATCAAGCCCGGATGTTCATGCCTGAGCTTGTCTGAACGGCTGCCGCACGCCTCCGGCGCGCGGCTCGCAGCCCGAACCTAAACGCCGCTTGACGCGGTGCGTTCGGGCTTGGCCGAACTCCAGACTGGCTTTTTCCCAAAATGAATATCTCGAGAGACGAGCAGCGCGTGCTGCACGTCCTGGCCCAGGGCGGCTGCGTGCGCGCCCATCGCGACGAGGGCCGTCGCATCACACGCGTCGAATGCGTCACCCGTGACGGGCTGGTGCTCGCCAGCTGCAACCTGGCGGTCTTCGGCAAGCTGAAGCGCAAGCGCCTGATCGAGTCCCGCGCGTCGGGGCCCTATCGCATCTCCCGTCGCGGCCGCGAGGCCGTGCGTCCGCAACTGGACAACAGGGGGTAGGGGCTGGGTCCTCGTCCTTCGACAAGCTCAGGATGAGGACCACACCGCAGCCCGTCCGATGGAAACCTCACCCTGAGCTCGTCGAAGGGCGAGGTTTCCATTCACGGCTTGGCCGGCGCCTCGGGCACCGGTGCGGTCAAGGGATCGCTCGGCTTTCCGGCGGCGAACAAATGGGTCTCCGAAGCGCCGCCCTTCACCTTGGCGGCGTCCTCGCAGAACTGCGCCTTGTCGTCGGCGTGCGAGCCGATCATCGCCCCGCTGGCCATGCCCAGGAACATGATCACGGCGTCGCGCTGGTGGGCCTTCTCGGCGTCGGTCTGCTCGGGCGGACCCAGGGTCAGGACGGCGTCGACGGCGCGGCCCATCTTCAGGGGATCGACCTCGAGGTCGGGGCACAGCGACGAGGCGGCCATGAAGTAGCCCATGTTGAGGATCCGGCCCTGCTGCTCGACCGTGAAGGTCGGCGTCATCAGGTCGGCCAGCAGGGCGCCGGTCTCCTGGCGGGCGGCGTCCTTGCCGACCGGGGCCGGCGCGGTGGCGGCGTCGGACTTGGCGGCGGGCTTGGGCGTGCAGCCGACGGCCAGGGCGGCCGTGGCCAGGGTGAACGTCAGGGTACGGAGGGTCTGCATGGTCTGGTCCTCCGGGCCCTAGTAGCGATAGCCGAATTCGCGCGACGTCCACGACGGCGAATAGCCGCGTCCGCGCTCGTAGCAGGCCCGCTGCGAAGGATAGCAGTCGACGCCCCGGGCCGGAGAGTAGGGCGGGTCGCGGCGGCGGCGGTCGTCGTCGTCGTCGCGGTAGCGGTCGTCCTCGTGCTTCTTCTTCGACGAGGCGGCGGCCGCGGCCAGGATGCCGATGGCCAGGGCCCCGGCGACGATGGCCCCGGTGTTGTCCTTCTTGCCGCCCTTGCCCGCATTGCATTCCGAGGCCGGCCGCCGGTCGATGGTGTCGTAGCGGCCGTCGTCGACGAACAGGTTGATGCATTCGCGGTTGCCCGGGTGCCACCAATACTGGACGCCGCCATCGGCGTGATCGAGCTGGTAGCCGCGCGAGCGCAGGCTGTTTTCGCCCTGGCCGGCGCGGGCGCCGATCAGGTCGCGGGGCTGGGCGACGGCGGCCAGCGAGGTCGCCAGCACGCCAAGGCCCGCGACGGCCGCCACGGCGGCCCTCGTCGTCCTGTTCATCAAGGTCTCCAGGCTGGAGGCGGGATCAGTAGAAGGCGCCGTAGATCACGTCGACGACGCGACCGGTGCGCCACTCGACCAGCAGCAGGTCGGGTCCGTACCGCACCCAGTGATAGCCGTAGGGCGGGCCGCCCAGGCCCAGGCGCCAGTAGTCGTCGAAGATGTAGCCCGACGACAGGAACAGGCCGGGCAGGATCCCGCCGATGGCCCAACGACGATAGCGCTGGCCGGGCGGATAGCGCCAGCGGCCGCCCTGGACCGGCCGGAAGCCGGGCGGGCGGCCCGCGCCGGGACGGTGCGGACCCATTGGCGGATTGGGACCGGGGCGGCCTGGCGGGCGATGGCCGGACGGCGGGCGGGTGGTCGGGGGCCGGGTGGTCGGCGGGCGCGACGGTGAACCGCCGCCGCCAGGGCGGCCAGGCTGCGAGCCTCCGCCGCCGGGATGTCCAGGTCCATGGCCGGGGCCCTGGCCCTGTCCGGGACCCTGGCCGGAGCCCTGTCCCGGAGGACGGCCGCCGCCCGATCCGGGGCCCGAGCCTTGGCCGGGGCGCTGCCCGGGCCCTTGGCCGCCGGGGCCGCCTTGTCCGGGGCCTTGACCGCCAGGGCCATGGTTTCCGTGGCCCTGGGCGTGCGCCAGGCCGGGCAGGACGGCCAGCAGGCCGAAGGTGAGAAGCTTGCGGCGGTCCATTGGCGACTCCTGCGGAAAGGGAGGAAGGACGTCTCGCGCCGGTCGATGCCGGGTACGGTCGCCAGGAAAGACCCAATCTGGCCCAGCTTCAACCCATGGCTTCAGTGTCGCCGCACGTTTTTGCGCGAAACGCTCAAGGCGTGGGGCGTATGCGTTCAATACGGCTGGGTCACCACCCGCTGGGCGGGCGGCAGGGCGTGCTCCAGCGATCGCACCAGGCGCTGCATCGGCCCCTGGTCGATGCGGATCGAGCCGCTGCGGGCCCGGTCGAGATCCAAAATCAGCGTCAGGGCCAGGGTCAGCAGCAGGAACAGCAGGCCCGACACCAGCCGATGCTGGTGATGCGGGGCGGGCAGGGTGTAGCCGAGCACGGCGGCCACCACGACGGCGTAGATCACCAGAACCATGATCACCGTGGTCGGCAGCGGCGCGTTGTGGGCGGCCTCGCGCTCGACGCCGACGGCCAGGGCGTCGTTGACGCCCTGCACCACCAGCGGCGCGAAGGGCCGGTCGCGCACGTTGCGGGCGGCGCGCAGGGTCTCGCCCTGGATCTCCTTGCGCAGCCGCGCCGACTGATCGGCGAGGGGCGGCTTGTGCGCGGCGTCGGCCTCGCCATAGGCCAGGCGCGCCTCGGCATAGGCGCGCACCAGTTCGACCAGCCGCCCCGACGCCGGCTGGTCCAGCAGCCTCACCCGCATGTCGGCGGTGTTCAGCGCCGCGGCCTCGGCCACCAGCAGGTTGTAGCGGGTCTCGTAGCGGTCCAGCGCCAGGCCGAAGGTGAAGGCGATCAGCAGGGCCAGCAGGCCCAGCACGCCCGACAGCACATAGCCGGACTCGCTGACCACGTGCCGCTGGCCCGACAGCCGGCGGGCCAGCCACGAGGCGCCCTCCCGCGCGGCGACCAGCAGCGCGAACAGGGTCACGGCGATGACGATCAGGGATTCCTGGTTGAAGAACCGGTCCATCGGCGATCAGCCCGCCGGCCTGACCAGCTCGGCGGTGACCCGGGTGGCCGGATCCTCGCCCGCCTCGATCTGGGACAGACTGGCCAGGGTGGTCTGCGCGATCGCCGACAGCGCCTCTTCGGTGAGGAAGGCCTGGTGGCCGGTGATCAGCACGTTGGGGAAGGTCAGCAGCCGCTGGAAGACGTCGTCCTGGACGATCTCGTTCGACAGGTCCTCGAAGAACAGGTCGGCCTCCTGCTCGTAGACGTCCAGCGCCACGCCGCCGATCTTGCGGCTCTTCAGGCCCTCGATCAGGGCGGCGGTGTCGATCAGCGCGCCGCGGCTGGTGTTGACGATGGTCAGGCCGTCGCGGGCGGCGGCGATGGCGGCGGCGTCGATCAGGTAGCGGGTGTCGGGCGTCAGCGGGCAGTGCAGGGTGACGATGTCTGCCTCTCGCAACAGGGCGTCGCGAGCGACGTACTCCACCCCTATGGCGACCAGTTCGGGGTCCTGGGCCAGGTCGCTGGCCAGCACCCGGCAGTTGAAGCCCAGGCGCAGCGTCCGAGCCACCAGGGCGCCGATGCGGCCCGTGCCGACCACCCCGACGGTGCGGCCCGACAGGTTGCGGCCCATCAGGCCGTCGAGGGCGAAGTTGTTCTCGCGCACCCGGCCCCAGGCGCGGGCGATGTTGCGGTCCAGCGCCAGCAGGAGGCCGACGGTGAATTCGGCCACGGCTTCCGGCGAATAGGCCGGCACTCGCACCACGGTGATCGACAGGCGCTCGGCCTCGGCCAGGTCGACATTGTTGTAGCCGGCGCAGCGCAGGGCCACCGCCCGCGTGCCGCCCGCCGCCAGGATGCGCAGCGCCGCTGCGTCGAGTCGATCGTTGACGAACACGCAAACCGCCGGATAGCCGGCCGCCAGGGCGGCGGTGGTCGCGTCCAGCCTGGCCTCGAAATAGTCGATGGCGTGGGCGCCGGCGGCGTTGGCCCGGTCGAGGAAGCGACGATCATAGGCCTTGGTCGAAAACACGGCGACGCGCACGGGCAAGCTCCAGACTGCGGAATGCGGCGACTATCGATGGTTCGTGCGATTGCGCCTAGCCCGGGGCTCAACCTATCCTCGCCTTGAGGCCTTCGCCGCCCAGGAGATCGACATGCTCGCCCGCACCCTCGCCGCGCTTTGCCTGCTCGCCGCCGTTCCCGCCATGGCGCAGGACGCCGCCCGCACCGAGACGGTGCACTTCGCCAAGGGGACCTCGTCCAAGACCATCAAGGGTTCGATCAAGGGCTATGCGTCCGTGAACTACAAGGTCGGGGTCGCGGCCGGCCAGACCCTGAAGGTCGGCTTCAAGACCAGCAACGCCTCCAGCTACTTCAACATCACCGCCCCCGGGGCCGATGCGGCGATGTTCGTCGGCTCGACCTCGGGCAACAGCGCTGCGGTCAAGATCCCCTCCAGCGGCGACTACACCGTGCAGGTCTACCTGATGCGCAACGCCGCGCGCCGCAACGAAACCGCCAGCTACACCCTGACCATCGCCGCCAAATGAGCCTTTCGAGACGCGAACTCGGTTTCGTCCTGGCCGTCGGCCTGCTTGCGCCCGGCGCGGCCCTGGCCCAGGGCGCAAAGGCCAGCTCGGCGGTGGAACTGGCCCGCACGGGCGAGACGCTGAAGCCCGGCCAATGGGTGTGGGCCCCGCAGATCGCGCCCAAGGGGCCGGTGGTCGTGCATGTCGACCTGTCGCGGCAGCTGGCCACGGTCTATCGCAACGGCGTGCGCATCGCCGTCTCCACCGTGTCGAGCGGCAAGGAGGGGCACGAGACCCCGACCGGGGTGTTCACGATCCTGCAGAAGGACGCCGACCACCGGTCTAGCCTCTACAACAGCGCGCCCATGCCCTATCAGCAGCGTCTGACCTGGGACGGAGTGGCGCTGCATGCCGGCGGCCTGCCGGGCTATCCGGAAAGCCACGGCTGCGTGCACCTGCCGATGGGCTTCGCCAAGCTCCTGTTCGGCATCACGCCGATGGGCGGCACGGTGATCGTGGTCGGCAAGGCCGGCGATCCGCCCGCCGCCATGCCGCAGGCGGCGGGGGTGCTGGGCATGCCGATGAACGCTGGCTTCGAAGAGGGGGCCGAGCCGCCGCCCTATGGCGAGGACTGGCGCTGGGCGCCGGAGGCCTCGCCGACGGGCCCCGTCACCATCATCGCCTCGCGCAGCGACAGCCGGGCGGTGGTGCTGCGCAACGGCGTCGAGATCGGCCGCGCCGGGGTCGTCTTTCCCGACGAGGACTTCCAGACCCACGTGCTGGTCTGCACCGGCGTCGAGGACGGCGTGCCGCGCTGGGCCTATGTCGGCGCTCCGGGCCACGAGGACGAGGCCGACCGGCCGCTCGATCCCGACCTGATGGCCAAGACCAGGATGCCCGACGGCTTCCGTGCGGCGGTCCGCAAGGTGATCGTTCCCGGCACGACGATCCTGGCCACCCGGTCGCCGCTGGCGCCCGACACGAGCGGCAAGCATCTGACGGTGCTGTCGTCGGGGCGGTAGTATCCTTCGACAGGCTCAGGATGAGGACCATTTCGAACGCGGCGGGTCATAAGAGAACCTCACCCTGAGCTTGTCGAAGGGCGAGGTTCTTCTCCCCTCAGGCCACCAGAGCTGCGCTCCGGCGGATCGCCGCCTCGGCCTCGGCGACCAGGTCGGCGACGATCTGGCCGGCCGGCAGCACCTGGCGGATGCCGCCGGCGCTCTGGCCCATGGCCAGGCACGAGCGTTCGGGGTCAAGGCCCTCGGTCTGGCCGCCGATGCCGCCCAGCACCCCGGCCTGGACGCTGGCCATGGCCTGCAAGGGGAAGGGCTGGATCTCGGCCGGCCGCGCCTCCCAGTCGTCGACATAGGGGTTGGCGCGCACCCGCATCGGCTTGCCCGAGTAGCAGCGGGTGCGGACGGTGTCCTCGTCGCGGGCGGCCAGCACGGCATTGCGATAGACCTCGCCGGCGTGAGCCTCGTGGCTGGCGATGAAGCGGGTGCCCATCCACACGCCCTGGGCGCCCAGGGCCAGGGCGGCGGCCAGGCCTCTGCCGTCATAGAGCCCGCCGGCGGCGATCACCGGGATGTCGACGGCTTCGACCGCCTGGGCGATCAGCGGCAGGGCGCCGACCAGGCCGGTGTGGCCGCCGCCCTCGCCGCCCTGGCAGATCACCGCGTCGCAACCGGCGTCCTGAGCCTTCTGGGCATGGCGCACCGTGCCGCAGACGACCATCACCTTCAGTCCCGCCGCGTGCAGCCGCGCGATGATCGGCGAGGGCACGCCCAGGCCCGCGACGAAGGCGCTGGCGCCCTCCTTGATGATGACGTCGACGCTGGCGGTCAGGGCGTCGGGCGTGGCGGCCAGCAGGTCGACGCCGAACGGCCTGTCGGTCAGCGCGCGCACCTGGCGCATCTGCTGGCGGATGAAGTCGGGCGAGGTCCCGGCCATGCCCAGCACGCCGTAACCGCCGGCCGCCGACACCGCAGCGGCGAGGGGCGCGTAGGACACTCCGCCCATGCCGGCCAGCAGGATCGGGTGCTCGACGTGCAGCAGGTCGCACAGCGGCGTGCGCAGGGCCATGACGGATCTCCCCATCGTTGCGGCGCAGCCCTCGATGGGGCCTTGGCGGCGAGTGTGCGCCCGCTGCGGCTGTCCGCAATCCTTCCGCGACGGCGCCTGGCTTGATGGGTGTGATTGCTCACTCACTTTTCGATGGTGCGTGAGCCCAGGTCGTGTTTTCCTCTCCAGGCTGTAGCTGGGAGGCTGGCATGAGCGGGCGGATCGGACTGTCGGCGGCCCTGGCCGGGCTGCTGGCCTTGGCGGGCGGGGCGCCGCAGGCGGCGGCCGGCGAGGCGGCGGTCGGCGACCTGATCGGGCTGTCGCCCGTCGAGGTGCGGGCCCGCCTGACCGGCGCGCCGTCCGAAACGCCGCTGACGCGTGGCTTCGAGGTCGCCGACGGCGGCGGGACGGACGCCTATTTCACCCTCGACCAGCTGCTCGCCGACCCCAGGCGCCTTCGCCAGCAGGCGGTCTGGCGCACCCATGGCGACGAGCTCCTCGACCCCGAGGCCCCGATCTGCCGCACGCGGCTGGCCTCCGGTCTGGATGGATCGAGGAGGGAGGGACCGGCGGCGGGCGATCCGGTCCTGGCGTTCCGCGACGGGCGGCTGGCGGCCGTGCTGCGCCCGGCGCCCGCTTCGCCTCGGCCGCCCGCGCCGTCTATCGAGGATCGAGAGACCTACGCGCGCTGGGTCCGCCAGACCCGGCCCTCGCCGTTCGCGGCGGCCTTTGGCCAGCTGCCGCTGGAGGACGGTCGGGGCTTTCTCGGACGCTGGTCGATGGACGCCGTGGATCCGGTCGCCCGGCTGTCGGCAGCCTGCGCGCCGGGATCGCGTCCGCCGAACGTGGGCAAGCCGGTCCGGCGCCGGGGACTCAGCAACAGCGACATGCAGGGCCTGGCTCTGCTGCCGTTCGCGGTGAAGCTGCCGGCCATGAACCGCGATCGCGAGCGGGCGCGCGAACTGGGGGCGGCGACCCTGGCGGGCCTCAGGGTGGGCCAGCGCCTGCCGCGGGATCCCAAGGCCTTGGCGCGCGATCAGGACGGCCTGCGCTGGCACGGTTCGGCGCGGGCCAACTATGGCGTGCTGACCGTCGACCTGGGCGGCTGGAAAAGCCGCAATCTCTCCGACAAGCGCGATGCGGCCCTGGTCGGGGTGGAAGACGGGGTGGTGACTTGGATCTCGCCGCCGGGCGGCGCGGGGCCGGACGCGGGCCTGCTGTGCGTCGACGGCGAAGGGCAGGCCGGCGCGCCGCGTCCCGGCTGCTGGGGCTGGGGGAACTACCGGCCGTAGGCGCGCCTAGGCCGCCCCGGTCTGGATTTCGAGCGTCAGGGTTGGGGCATGGGCAGCATCAGCGGCGCGCCGCGTCGCGCCGCGGCCAGGGCGCAGGCGGTGTTGATGATGGTCTCGCCGGTCGACATCGGCATGGGCCCCGTCCACTGGTACTCGGGCATCTGGTCGATGCGGTAGACGACCGCGCCGCCCAGATTGTTGTCCTTGTAGAATATGCCCTGCAGCTGCCGCGACTGAGGGCTGCGGCAGTTGATGTCGGTCTGGACCATGTAGGAGTTGGAATCCCAGCGGGGGCGATAGCGCTCCCCCCTCACCCAGACCCGGATCAGGTCGGGATACTGGCTGTCGTCGAACAGGCCCTGATAGATGAACATGGCCCGCTTCTCGTCGATGTTGCCGCCTGCGAAGGTCCAGCCGTTCACGCCGATGTTGGCGCGTACCCAGGTCAGCAGCTGGGCGATGGTCGGAGGATCGGCGTCGAGCGTCTCGACTGCTCCGGCCGGCGCGCCGGCCAGGAGCAGCGCAATGGCTGCGGCCGGGCCCGCCCATCGCTGGACCGCCGCACTGCAGGCGAGGTTCATCGGCCGCCCTGCGACCGTGCGGGCGAGGACGGGACCGGTGACGACAGTTGTGGAGAGGGCCTCAGGCGCGCGACCAGATCCGGCGTTTCGCAGGCGCAGCTGGGAATGACCGTGCAGCCGAACTGAGGGTGCGAGTTTCCCGCCTTGCAGATCGCGATCTTGCTGGCCGGGCAGGCGATGGAGCATCCCAGGCAATGCCCGACGCTGGAGGACGAGCAGGCTCTCGGCGAGGTGACGGTGGTCGAGCCGGCCTGGTTCTGAGCTGCGGCGGCCCCGGCCAGAGCTATGGCGGCGATCGCCGCCGCCGCGGTCATGACAGCGCGCAATCCGCCGCGCGGGCTAGTGAGCGTCCGCATGTTCATCCCCCCCCCAGGGCTTCAGTGTCGGAACGACCAACCCTAGACTGAAGATGGCGATTTCGTAAACCGATGGTTTGCGAAGCTAGCGGCGCTCGTCGTCGAGGATCCGTTCGGGGTCCATTTCCGGGGTCCAGAAGCAGGCGGCCATGGCCGACAGCATCAGCGCGATCATCGCCAGAAGTCCGCGCGGCGGGGCCAGGCCCACGATGTCTTGCGGGGTCATCTCTCTCGTTTCCTCGTGAGCCGGCGCCGCGCTCTGACGTCGAGGCTGCCGGTCACGAGGAAAGCGTCTCACCGAAGCTTTGGTTCGACAAGCGTATAAATTTCAATGCCTTATTCTGGACTTTCGGGTCCAGAAATCACCTCTGGCGGCTTGGGCGAGGCGAAGGCCGCGGCGGCGGCTTTCGTTTTCTCCATGCCGGCCCGCGCCGCGGCGGCCTTTGCGGCCACCTCGGCGGCGTAAGCCTCGGCCTCGCCCCGGGTCTTGATCGCCGCCACCCGGGCCTGGATCGCCGCGCCCGCGGCCGGGTCGCCATTGGCCAGGGCCAGGTCGGTCTTGGCCATGATGTGCAGGAAGCCGATGGTGTTGCCGTTGCCAGGAAGGGGTTGGGCCGCCACCTCGGCCGACATTGGAGCGGGGGTCGCGGAAGCGGCCACCGCCTCGGGCGCCGGATCGTCCAGCGTCACCGGGCAGTCGGTGCGCGCGGTGGCCAGCGACAGCAGCGGCAGCACGGTGCTGGCGTGCTGGTCGCGGGCCGTCATGTACGGCAGGCCCCATAGGGCCTCCAGAGTGGCCGGCACCGAGGCGTGATCGTACTGGGTATGGCTCACCGAGGCCTTGGGGATCAGCGGCGAGACGATCACGGCCGGCACGCGCACGCCGTACCGGTCGAACAGGAAGCCGCCCGAGTTGATCGCCACGTCCTGGGGCGAGCCGTCGTTCGGCGGCGTTGCGCCGTAGGGCGTGACGGCGTCGTGAAAGCCGCCGTGTTCGTCATAGGTGACGATCAGCAGACTGCGCTCCCAGCCCGGCGATTTGCGGATCGCCTCGTAGGTCGCCTTGATCAGGGCCTCGCCCTTGGCCATCGAGTCCATGGGGTGCTGCGAGGAGCCGCCCACATAGGTGCCGCCATAGATGTCGCCGTAGTTCGGCTCGATGAAGGTGTAGGGGTAGGGGTAGGGGCCCAGCAGGTCATCGGCGAAGCTGGAGAAAGCTTCGGTGTCGATCTTGTAGGTCACGCCCTTCAGCGACGACACCTGGGGAATGCCGCCCAGGGTGTTGCCTTCCTCGTCGACATAGATCCGCCAGTTCATGTGGGCGGTGTTCAGCCGGTCGTAGATCGAGGCGCCGCTGGGATAGGTGAAGCCGCTGACGGTCTCCCACTTGGCGATATAGCTGTCGCCCGGCGAGTCCGACCAGCCGGCCGACGAGGCGCCGTGCACGAAGAAGCGGTTGGGCCAGGTGGGACCGGGAAGAGACGACCACCAGCGGTCGCAGACCGCGAACTCGGTGGCCAACTGGTAGATCACCGGCAGCTGATTGGGCGTGTCGAAGCACAGCATGATGTCGCCGTACTCGGCCTGGGTCGGCAGGTAGGCGGGGTTGTGGTCCTTGAGCTCGCTGGTGCTGGTGGCGTAGTTGGCCACGAAGCCGGTCGCCGTGGGCGATCCGTAGCTCGACCAGGGGTTATGCACGGCGCCCTGGCCGCACAGCTGCTCGTAGACGTCGGCGAACTCGTGCCCGGGATCGGTGGGCATGGCGGTCGGGGCCGGCGTGGCGCAGAAATATTGGACGCCGTTGTATTCGTTCATGTTCTGGCTCGAGGAGCCGACGATCCCCGGGATGCCGGAAAAGGCGAAGATGTTGTCGAACGAGTGGTTCTCCAGCATCAGCACGAAGACGTTGTCGACCTGGGCCAGCGGCGAGGTCAGCTGCATCTGCGCGGACGTGCCGCCCGAGGGCAGGGGGATCTTCAGGGCGCCGGTGTCGACGGTCAGGGTGATCGACTGCCCGGCGTCGGGGGACTGCAGTTGGCATTCGGTCCAGTTGTCCGAGCCGACGCTGTGGAACACGCCATGGGCCGTGCCGCTCTCGACCACCAGCTTGACGGCCCAGTAGTCCTTCACGGTCAGCGAGCCGAGGCCGGTGTTGAAGAACACGCTCATCGGACCGACCTTGCCGTTGGGCGGGATCGTCCAGGTCTGGCTGGATATGCCGTAGTCGGAATTCTTGTGCCACAGCGTGACGATGGTCGGATCACCGACGTTGCTCTGGATGTAGATCTGGCAGGAATGTTTGGTGGACATCGACGCCTCCCCTTGGGCCGGGCGCCGTCAGGGCGCGGCCAGGCGAGGAGAAGCATCACGTCCAGCGAGTAGGGATCGCAACCTTAAATAGAATTTTTCTTTGTGCGATTATCACTTGTTCCGTGGCGCGATCGCCTTATCGCCGGAACAGGTCGTAGGTCTGGGCGATGACCTGGCGGGTCAGGTCCCATTCGACGGCGGCCATGGCCTCTTCCCGCGTGAAGAACCGGGCGTCGGCGGCGTCGTCGCCGGCGTGGGGCTCGCCGCCGGTCCATTCGGCGGCGTAGTCGAACATCACGAAATGACGGGTGGTCTCGCCGGTCTCGCGCGAGGTGAAGACGCCGTCGACGACGTCGATCAGGCCCAGCAGCCGGGCCTCGACCCCGGTCTCCTCGCGCAATTCGCGCAGGGCGGCGGCCTCGGCCGTCTCGCCGAACTCGATGCGCCCGCCCGGCAGGCTCCATTGGCCCAGGCGCGGGGGCGTGCCGCGCTTGATGAGCAGCACCTCATGCCCCCGCAGGCAGATGACGCCGGCGGTGGGGGAGGGGGTCGGGATGGGGGTAATCATGCGAAACCAGACTTCAGATCTACCGTCGAGCGCTCGCCCACCTGGGACATGCACTCGCCGAGCCAGTCTTCCGCCGCCTTGCGCCCGCGGGCCTTGAGGTCGGTCAGAAAGCTCCACTCGGTATTGAACTTGGACGCCAGCGACAGGTCGGCCAGCGGCCCGTCGGCCTTGATGGCGTGGACGAGCATGCGCCGATAGCGCCCCCGGGCATTGTCTTTCAAGAGGCCTTCGTCGAGCAGCTTCTGCACGAAGCCGATGGCGCGAAGCTCCGAGGACAACGCCGCGTTGAAGGTGATCTCGTTCAGGCGGTCCATGATCTCGCCCGGGCTCTTGGGCGTCTCGTCGCGGACGAAGGGGTTGAGGCTGACCAGCAGGATGTCGTCGGGTGTCTGGTCGTAGAACAGCGGCCACAAGGGCGGGTTGGCCAGGAAGCCGCCGTCCCAGTAGGGCTCGCCGTCGATCTCGACCGCCTGGAACACCTGCGGCAGGCAGGCGCTGGCCATCACGTGGCGGGCGGTCAGCTCGGTCTCGCGGAACACCTTGGCCTTGCTGGTGCGCACCGCCGTGGCGGCGATGTAGAGCTTGACCGGCGAGCGCTCGCGCAGGGCCGTAAAATCGATCGCCTCGTCGAGAATGTCGTGCAGCGGGTTCAGGTTGAACGGATTGAACTCGTAGGGGCTGAGCGACAGGGCGAGGGTCTCGGCCATCCGCCAGCCGGGGGTGTTCTTGATCCAGTCGGTCGCGCCCCCGAATGCGCTCGTCCAGATGCTGGTGTCGCCGAAGACGTTGCGGCCGCCCTTGCGGTTGACCTGCTTCCAGAAGTCGTCGAGCGAGGCCCTGGCCCCGTCGCGGCCGCCGGCGATCAGGCCCGAGGTGTAGGCCACCGCGTTCATGGCCCCGGCCGAGGCGGCGGTGATGGCCTGGATCTCCAGGCCTGCCTCCTCGAGCAGGCGGTCGATGACGCCCCACTCGAAGGCGCCGTGCGCCCCGCCGCCCTGCAGCGCCAGGCTGATCGGGCGCGGACCCTTGGGCTTCTTCCTCAGCGGCGCGATAGGCATGGGGCTTTGCCTCCGGAGTTTGAGCCTGTCGAAGGACGAGGTTTTCGTCTCAAGCGCCGGCTGTCGATCCGCCCCCGAACCGACCGACGTCCAACGTCCTACTGCGCGGTCCAGCCGCCGTCGACGGTGAAGGCCGCGCCGTTGGCCGAGGCGCCCAGGTCGCTGACCAGGTAGAGCAGCTGACCGGCCAGTTGCTCGACGGTGACGAACTGCTTGGTCGGCTGAGCGGCCAGGATCACGTCCTTCATCACCGCCTCCTCGCTGATGCCGCGGGCCTTGGCCTGATCGGCGATCTGGGCCTCGACCAGCGGGGTCTTCACGAAGCCGGGGCAGATGGCGTTGCAGGTGATGCCCTGTTGGGCCACTTCCAGCGCGATGGTCTTGGTCAGGCCCAGGATGCCGTGCTTGGCCGCGACATAGGCCGACTTGTAGGGCGAGGCGACCAGGCCGTGAGCCGAGGCGATGTTGACGATCCGCCCGCGGCCCTGCTCCTTCATGATCGGGATCGCCGCCTTGGCGGCGTGGAACGCCGACGACAGGTTGATGGCGATGATCAGGTCCCACTTGTCGTCGGGAAACTCGTCCACCGGGGCCACGTGCTGGACGCCGGCGTTGTTCACCAGAATGTCCAGCTCGCCGAACTCGGCCTTGGCGGCGCGCACCATGTCGGCGATCTCGACCGGCTTGGTCATGTCGGCGCTGTGGTACAGCACCTCGACACCGTGCTTCTCGGCCATCTCGGCGCGGGTGCGCTCGATGGCGTTCATCTCGCCAAGGCCGTTGAGCACGATGTTGACGCCCTGGGCGGCCATGGCGTCGGCGAGCGCGTGCCCGATGCCGCTGGTCGAGCCCGTGACGATGGCGACTTGACCCTGCAACCCGAAATCCACGGCCATCGGCGCGCTCCTGCTGTCCTGCCCGACTTGCTGCATTGCAGCATATAGCTCGCTATCGCGAAGAGCGAGCGCTTATAAATTCATCGATAGATGAAATTAGGGCTGCGGGCGAGCGAAAACCCAGTCGGCCTCCGTCGAGAGGTCGGGGCGGAAGCTGTAGCCGTCGAGATCGAAGGCCTTCAGGTCCTGCGCCTTCTCGACGCGGCCCTCGATGGCGTAGCGGGCCATGCGGCCGCGCGCCTTCTTGGCGTAGAAGCCCAGCACCTTCATCGTGCCGGCCTTCTCTTCCTTGAAGTGGCAGGTGACGACCGGCAGCTTCAGGGCCTTGGCGTCGACGGCGCCGAAATATTCCTGGCTGGCGAGGTTCACCAGCGTCGGATCGGCGTGATCGGCGGCCGCCTCGTTGAGGCTCTTGGCGATGGTCTCGCCCCAGAAGTCGTAGAGATTGGCGCCGCGCTTGGTCTTGAGGCGCGTGCCCATTTCCAGGCGATAGGGCTGCAGGGCGTCCAGCGGCCGCAGCACGCCGTAGAGGCCTGACAGGATGCGCAAGCGATCTTGCGCCCACTCCAGGGCCGGCCGGTCCAGTTCGCGCGCGGCCAGGCCCGCATAGACGTCGCCGTTGAAGGCGATCACGGCCTGGAGCCCGTCCTCGACCTCCGGGTCGAAATGCTGGAACCGCTCGCGGTTCAGGTCGGCCAGCTTCTCGGAGATGTGCATCAGCCGGCGCAGGTCGGCGGCCGTCAGCTTGCGGGTGACCTTGGCCAGTTCCGCGATCTGCGGCTTCAGGGCCGGGGTGGTCAGGGGCAGGACCTGATCCGGGGCGGTGAAGTCTAGCGACTTGGCGGGAGAGATGACCATCAGCATGGGGGTGCAGATAGAGGCTCCGGCCAGGCTTCGCCAGCACCTGTTGATCGATCATTGGCCCGTAAGGGTTCGAACCCTGCAAGCTTGACCGCTGGACAACCCCCGAGGGTTCGACCAGTTTCCGCCCGGTAGGGGCGTGAGTGCGGGGCGTACGGATGAAGAGCGTGATGAAGCGGGCGGCGGGGCTCCTGCTGGTGGCGGCCGCCTTGGCGCTGACGGGATGCAAGCCCCCGGCGCTGAAGGCCGATCCGGCGGCCGAGGCCGTGGCCAGGGCGGTCTATGACGACGTGGCCGCCGGCCGTGGCGAGGCTGTCCGGGCGCGGATGACGCCCGAGGCGCACGCCTCGACCTCGCCAGAGCAGATCCGGGCCCTGCGTCCGTTCGCGCGGCCGGCCGGCACGGTCGAGCGCCGGCTGATCAACATGCAGACGGTCTTCAACGGGGCTGGCCAGGCCGCGGTGCTCGTCTACGAGCTGTCGTTCCCCAACGAGGCGGTTCTGTACGAGGTGCGGATGGAGCGCGTCGGCGAGAATGCGCCCTGGCGTCTGCTGGGTCTCACGCTGAACCGCGCCTCGAACGCCGAGCTCGCCAAGGGCTCTCTCACCTTGACCGACCGCTCGCCGGGGCAGCTGGCGTTCCTGGCCGCGACGGTGCTGTCGCCGCTGCTGATGCTGTCGGCGATCGCCGCCGCCGTCATGGCCCCGGGCCTCAAGCGCAAGTGGCTGTGGGCGATCCTGGCCCTGGCCGGCGTCGGCGCCGCCAGCATGAACTGGACCACCGGCCAGGCGGGGTTCCAGGTCCTGAGCGTCAATCTGATCGGGGCCGGGATCTCGAAGATGGGCTTTTCGAACTTCTACGCCTGGATCCTCAAGTTCACGATTCCCGTGGGCGCGGTGATCGTCCATGTCGTGGCCTGGAAGGCGCGTCAGGCGGCCAAGGCGAAGGCGGCCGCCCCTGATCTCGACCAGGCGGCCTGAGACCGCTCACGCCAGGGTCAGCACCAGCGGTCCGTTCCGGGTAGCCACCATGGTGTGCTCGTACTGCACCGTGGCCTCGCGGCCCGGCGGGCGCAGCGTCCAGCCGTCGTCCAGTTCCTCGACCCAGTCGGCGCCCAGCGACAGGAACGGCTCGATGGTGAAGACCAGGCCCTCGGTGATCACCCGCCGGTCGCGCGGCTCATGCCAGGTGGGGATTTCCTTGGGGGCGTCGTGCAGCGAGCGGCCGACCCCGTGGCTGGCGAGGTTGCGCACCAGGCTGTAGCCGTTCTTGTCGGCGAAGGCCTCGATCGAGCGGCCGATCTCGTTCAGCCGGCCGCCGGGGCGGACCGCGCGGATGCCGGCCCACATCGCCCGCCGGCCGTCGCGGCACAGGCGCTCGATGCGCTTGGAGGTCGGCGGCACCGAGAAGCTCGCCCCGCTGTCGCCGAAATAGCCGTCCAGCTCGGCCGAGACGTCGATGTTGACCAGGTCGCCGGCCTTGATGATCGTGTCGCCCGGAATGCCGTGGGCGCAGTCGGGGCCCACCGAGATGCAGGTCGCGCCGGGAAAGTCGTAGGTCAGCTCCGGGGCCGAGCGGGCGCCGTCCTTCTCGAGCAGGGCGCGGCCGATGTCGTCCAGTTCGCGGGTGGTCATGCCCGGCTCCAGCGCAGCCCCCATGGCCGTCAGCGTGCGGGCCACCAGGGCGCCGACCGCGCGCAGCTTGTCCAGCTGGTCTTCGTTGTCGATGGTCATGCGCTGGTGGTCGCCGGCAGGTCGGGCGCGTCGACGCCGGCCTCCTTCAGCTCGCGGGCCACCAGTTCCTGGAAGGTCAGACCGGGGTTCAGCTCGCTGAGCATGCCGATCCTGATCCAGAACGCCGCCTGGCCGTTGATCGACCGGTACGAGGCCTTGCTGGCGCGGCGCAGCTGCTCGTGCAGCTCGTCCTCGATGTTGACGATGCCCATGGCCTCGCTCTCGCATATACGTTTCGTATATGTCTTATATGGTCGAGCGGTCGCCGGAGACAAGAACCCTATTGCGCCGCCTGGGCGACAGCGCCCTGGTTCTTGGCCGCCGCGGTCAGGCGCTTGGCGTGGGTCTGCACCTGACGCAGCGTGGCGCGGGTCATGGCCGCGGTGGTGTCGGTCAGGGCGTCGTCGACGCCGACATGGGTGGGATAGGCCGCCAGGTGATTGGCGACGATCAGGCCGAAATAGGCCTGCAGGCTGTCGTAATCGACGTCGGGAGGATCGGCCGCGAAGGTCTGGTGGGCGATCGGCTGGTAGGTGTTGAAGCCGATCAGGCCGTGGGCCAGGCCGTCCAGAGAGGCCAGCAGGGCGTCCATGGCCAGCTTGAAGGCGATGTCGCCGGTGTTGGTGAAGAAACCCGTCAGCTTCACGTCGTTCCAGGCCGTGGGCACGATGTCGTGGGCGTTGACCAGGTCGGTGTTGAACGGGATCGGCCCGCCGTCAGCCGAGTCCGGGGCCGGCGCCGGGAAGAAGTGGGTGTAGAGCGCGGCGAAGTCGGGATTGCCAGGCGTCGGGCCGGCGCTGGGCAGGGTCAGCGTGGTGGTGTCGGCGAACGGGCCGCCGTTCTGGCCCACGGCGGCCATGGCCAGGCTGGGCGAAAGGGCGCCGCCCAGGCTGTGGCCGGTGAAGATCACCGTCCCGCCGGGGTTGGCCTTGGTCCAGCCGGCGACGAAGGCCTGGACGCCGCCCGCGGTAGGATCGCGCAGGGCCAGCAGGGCGGCGATCCCGGTCGCCGTGGCGTGCGAGATCTTGGGCGCGGGCGCGCCGTCGAAGCCGCCATTGCCGTAGGGCCAGTCGATCTGGCGGACGATCGAGAAGTCTTCCGCCAGCCAGTCGTAGGCGTCGTCCTCGTTGGTGCCGGCCATGGCCACCACCAGGCAGGGCGCGCCGGCCACCGTGGCGGCGGCCGCATAGAGCATGTTGTCGGCGTAGTAGAGCGCGGTCGGATCGGCGCCTTCGTGGCTCGACGCCACCGGGCCCCAGGCGATCGACCAGTCGGCGATCTTGCCGGCGTTGTCGGCGAGGAAGGTCTCGACCGACTGGCGCACGTGGGCCTCCAGGTTGGCCAGGGTGTCGACCTTGTCCGAAGCGGCGTTCGACAGCCACGACAGGCAGAAGGCCTGTTGCTGCAGGGTCAGGCTGGTCGCGGCGGTCTGCGGCATGGTCGCCTCCTGGGACGGGTGGTTTCCGGGGGTCGAAGGCGACCCTATCACGGCTTCAACTTCAAGATGTGACCGGCCGCACATCCGTCCGGCGCATTGGAGGCTTGAGCTTGCGCGGGCGGTCGCTAGGAAAGGGAGCGATGACCGAAACGCTCGCCCTCGCGGCCGCCCTGGCCTGGCCGCTGCCGATGATCGTCGCCCTCTATTTCGTGGCCCGCACCAAGGCCCTGAAGCTGAGGCTGATCTGGGCCGTGCTGTGCTTCGTCGGCGTCGGCGCCTTCTGGATGCAGCCAGCCTCCGGCCGGTGGGGCTTCGTACCGTTCGCGGTCAACATCCTGGGCCCCGGCCATGCCGACGGCTTCCTGAAGGCGACCATCCCGGCGGGCGCGGCGGCGTCGCTGATCGCCGTCTACTTCGCCCGCCGCAAGGCCAAGGCTGAACAGGCATGAGCCTGGTCGTCGCCCTGGCCCTGTCTCTGGCGGCGGCGTCGGCCTGTCCGTCGGATCCGGATCTGGCCGCGCTTACGGCGGCGTCCGATCGCATCGTCGTCGGAACCTTCGCGACGCCGCAAGCGCTGGATCGCGAGGCGGCGCGTTCAAGCCCCGACTACGTCGCGCTGCCGCTGTCGGTCGCCCGAACGATCAAGGGCGAAGCGCCGGCTCCCGAGGCGATCTTCGTCTATCCGCAGACGGCGCCCTACCGGCCCGAGGTGGCCGCGCTGAAATCCCACGCCGGGACGCCGGCGATCCTGTTCATGAGCGAGGGCGAGGGAGGCTCCAAGGGCCTCCAGTTCGCCGGCTATACGCCTGAGGCCCTCCAGGCCGCGAGCCCGGGTCGCGTGGCGGCGGTGGAGGCCGAGGTCGCTCGCCAGAAGCGTCTGCTCGCGGACTGGAAGCCGGATCGCAAAAGTCCGCACTACAAGGAAGTTCGCAAGCTGGTCGCCAAGCTCGGCGCGGCCTCCGGCCCCGAGCAGCAGCAAGTGTTCGGCTACCTGGGAACGCTGGGGACGGGCGCCGTGCCGGCCATCGTCTCGGTCATGGACGACCGGCGGCGGGTGAAGTTCGGCTACATTTCCTTGTCGGACGTAACGCCGGACGGTTTTCCGATGTCAGAGCGCTACCGCGTGGACCAGGTGGTCGAGGCCCTGTCCGCCGTTCTCAGCCAGATCACCGGCGAGAAATACGGCAGGATAGGCGTGAGTTCCGACCGCGAGCGTGCGTTGACCGTGGACGCTTGGCGCGTCTACGCCGCCGACCTGCACTGCGCGACGCCTAGAACAGCACGCGCGGGTTCATGATCCGCTGGGGGTCGAGCGCGGCGCGGATGGCGCGCAGGGCGGCGACCTCGACGGGGTCCTTATAGGCCAGGGCCTCGGCCGACTTCATCGCGCCCAGGCCGTGCTCGGCGCTGATCGAGCCGTGGAAGCTGGCGGCGATGTCGTGGACGATGTGGGCGCCGGCCTCGCGGGCGGCGTCATGGGCGTCGTCGTCGCCGCCCTTGGGTTTCAGCACGTCGTAGTGGACGTTGCCGTCGCCCACGTGGCCGAAGGCGACGATGCGGGTTCCGGGATAGGCCTTCTCGATCGCGGCGTCGGCTTGGCCGATGAAGTCGGGGATCTTGGACACCGGCACCGAAACGTCGTGCTTCCACACCGCGCCCTCCGGCTTCTGACCGGCCGAGTGGCCCTCGCGGATGTGCCAGAAGGCCTTCATCTGGGTCTGCGTCTGGGCGACCGCCGCGTCGGCGATGAGGCCGCTTTCCAGGGCGCCGGCCAGCAGGCGTTCCAGCGCTGTCTCGGCCGCGCCGGGCTCGCCGCTGGCGATCTCGACCAGCACGTACCAGGGATGCTCCGTGGGCAGAGGATCGCGCAGGCCCGGCACGTTCTTGACGGTCAGGGCGAAGCCCAGGCGGCCCATCAGCTCGAAGGCCTCTACCGCGCCGCCGGTCTCGCCCTTGGCGCGGGCCAGCAGCTGGATGGCCTCGGCGGGGGAGGAAAGGCCGACGATCGCCACGGCTCGCGAGGCCAGCGGCGCGTGCAGCTTCAGGGCCGCGGCGGTGACGATGCCCAGCGTGCCCTCGGCCCCGATCAGCAGTTGCTTGAGGTCGTAGCCGGTATTGTCCTTGCGCAGGCGTTTCAGGCCATTCCAGATCTCGCCGTTGGGCAGCACCGCCTCGATGCCCAGCACCTGCTCGCGCATCATGCCGTAACGCAGAACGGCCGTGCCGCCGGCGTTGGTCGAGATCAGGCCGCCGATCGTGCACGAGCCTTCCGAGGCCACGCCCACGGTGAAGCGGCGGCCGACGGCGGCGGCCTGCTGGTGGGCCTCGTAGAGGGTGACGCCGGCTTCCAGCACCATCACGTCGTCCAGCGCGTCGACGTCGCGCACGGCGCGCAGCTTCTCGGTCGACAGCAGGATCTCGCCCTGCGGGATCTGGCCGGCGACCAGGCCGGTGTTGCCGCCCTGCGGGGTGATCGCCACGCCCTCGGCAGCGCAGATACCGACCACGGCCGCTACCTCGGCGGTGGAGCGCGGGGTGACCAGCAGCGGTGTCTCGCCCTTCCAGCGCCCGCGCCATTCGACCAGCTTCGGCGCCAGCCGCTCGGGATCCTGGCTCCATCCGCCCTCGCCCAGCACGGACTTCAGGCGCGAGACGACGCCAAGGAGTTTTGGGGCGGGAACGGGCTTGGTCATGGCCCGCAGGATAGGGCGGAACGGGGGAGGGGTGAAGGCTGCGCTGCCTTCAGGCGTCGTCAGTTTTGATGTATGTTGGACAAAATCGAATTTTGTTGGACGAGATCGGCATGGTCAGGCGTGGACGTGGAATGACGGAAGCTTCCAGCGCCGCTGCGCCCGTTGCGCCGCGACCGTCGAGCGGCCGGTTCGTGGCCGTGATGACCAGCGCTCGGCGCTCCGGCCTCATGACCGAAAAGGACGGTCGCATCGGCGGTCGTCTCAGCGCCGCGCTGATCGAGCAGGCCAAGGCCAATACCGGCATCGTCAGCGACACCGAGCTTCTGGAGTTCGCCCTGGCCAGCCTGGCCCTCGAAGATCGTTTCGCCGAGGCTTTCGAGGCGGTCGGGGCGACTGTGGATCCGGACCTGAAGCTGGGTTTCTGAGGTGGCGGCCTTCGACTTCGACGCCGCCCGCCGCTGGGCGCGCTTCGATCCTGGCCGCACTCTGGCGCGTCGCGACCATGCGCAGCTGCCCTTCGCCGACGAGGCCGAACTGGCCGGGGCGGCCCTTCTGCTCGACACCTGCGTCTATATCGACCGGATGCAAGGCCGCGCGCCGGAGGTCGTCAGCGGCCTGGTCGCGACGCGGCAGGTCAATCACTCGACCGTGGCCGTCCAGGAACTGATGCACGCGGTCGGGGTGCTAAGGCCCGACGATCCGCGCACGGCCGCCGCGATCGGCGCCATTGAGCGCCAGATCAAGGCCATGCCCGACCATCGCCTGTTCGAGCCCGACGCCGAGGTGCTGGGCCGCGCCGCCCTGCTGTCCGGGATGATGTGCCGACTTCAGGGCTATGACGGCGACGCCCGCCTCAAGGCCCTGCAGGACAGCGTGCTGTTCCTGCAGGCGCTTAAGCTGGGCCTGACCGTGCTGACGGCCAATGTGCGGGAGTTCGATATCCTGCTTCAGCTCGTCCCGGCGGGGCGGGTGCTGTTCTATCGCAAGGGGTGAGGGGCGAAAACCTCGTCCTTCGACAGGCTCAGGATGAGGTTTTTCAACTGCTCGGAGCCTGTAAATGGTCCTCATCCTGAGCTTGTCGAAGGACGAGGACCACGCACCGCGCCGCCCTACTTCCCGTCGCGGAACGGATCGGCCGGATAGACGCCCAGGATCTCGAAGCGCTCGGAGAAGAACTTCAGCTCGTCGAAGGCCAGGGCCAGGCTGCGGTCTTCGGGGCGGCCGTCGACCTCGGCGTAGAAGAAGGTGGCCGTGAAGGCCCCGTTCTCCATGTAGCTTTCCAGCTTGGTCATGTTGACGCCGTTGGTGGCGAAGCCGCCCAGGGCCTTGAACAGGGCCGCCGGCAGGTTGCGGACCCGGAACACGAAGCTGGTCACGCAGCGGTGGGTGAACGACGGGGCCGGCGGGGCCGGGTCGGCGGTCATCACGAGGAAGCGGGTGGTGTTGTGGCGCTCGTCCTCGATGTCGCGGGCCAGGATGTCGAGGTCGTAGATCTCGGCGGCCAGGGCCGGCGCGACGGCGGCGCGGGTCGGGTCGGGCTTGGCGGCCAGGGCCTTGGCGGCGCCGGCGGTGTCGCCCGCGCCCTCGGTCGAAAGGCCCAGGCGCTTCAAGCTATGCCGGCACTGGGACAGCGCGATCGGCATCGAGACGGCGGTCTTCACCGTGTCCAGCGTCACGCCCTTGTTGGTCATCAGCTGGAAGCGGATCGGCTTGAACCGCTCGCCGATGATCTTCAGGCCCGAGGCGGGGAGCAGGTGGTGGACGTCGGCGACGCGGCCGGCGATCGAGTTCTCGATCGGGATCATGCCCAGCTGCGCCGCGCCGGTCTTGATGGCCTCGAACGCCTCCTCGAAGGTGGCGCAGGGCAGGACCTGATAGTCGGGAAAGTAGGTGCGGCACGCCTCGTGGCTGTTGGCGCCGAGTTCGCCCTGGAAGGCGATGGTCTTGAGGGTGCTCATCTAACTCTTCAGTTCTTTTCGGCGTGGTCGCGGGCGGCCTGCAGGTCGGACGGATTGTCGACGGAGATCGGGGCCTCGTCCGCCACCGCCGCGCGAATGGTCAGGCCCAGTTCCATGGCCCGCAGCTGCTCCAGCTTCTCGCGCAGCTCCAGCGGCGACGGCGCGGCGGCGTTGAAGGCCTCCAGCGCCGCGCGGCGATAGCCGTAGATGCCGATGTGGCGCCACACCGGGGCGTCGCCGTAGAGCGTCGAGCGGGTGAAGTAGAGGGCGCGGCCGCCTTGGCCTGTGGCGTCCATGGCCAGCACGGCCTTGACCACGTCGGGGTTGGCGCGGTCGGCGGCCGAGGCTTCCGGCGCGACGACGGTGGCGATGTCGGCGTCGGGGTGGTCGGCCAGCTGTCCGGCGCAGGCGCTCAGCACGGCCGGGTCGACGAACGGCATGTCGCCCTGCAGGTTGATGACCACGTCGTGGGCGCCGGCCGGATCGAGCACCGCCAGGGCCGCCAGGATGCGGTCCGAGCCCGAGGGTAGGGCCGGATCGGTCAGCACGGCGCGGCCGCCGGCGGCTTCCACCGCGGCCACGATCTCGGGATCGCCGGCGGCCACGGCCACGGGGCCGATGTCGGCCGCCTGCGCCTGGCGCAGCACGCGCACGATCATCGGCAGGCCGCCGATGTCGGCCAGCGGCTTGTTGGGCAGGCGGGTGGCCGCCATGCGGGCGGGGATGAGGACGATCGGGTTCATGGTGTCACGTCTGGAAAGCGAAACGCGGTTCGCCCGGGTTGCGCACGGGGCGGTAGCGTGTCAGAGACCGGAGCGCAACACGCGCGTGGGGAGACCATGGGGGGACCCGCGCTCATAAATCGGCTCCGTCCACGCAAGACGGGTCTATAAAGAGGCTGACAAGGCTGAGATGAGCGACCTTACGTTCAACAAGATTTTCGGCGGCGTGCTTCTGACCGGTCTGGTCATCTTCGGTCTGCGCGAGGCGTCCGACATCGTCTTCAAGAAGCACGAAGTCGAAAAGCCCGGCTATGCGATCGCCGTCCAGGAAGACACCGGCGGCGAGGGCGCCGCGGCCGCCGAGGTTCCGCCCGACTGGGGTTCGGTCCTGCTGCTGCCGGCCAACATCGAGGCCGGCAAGGCCGTCTCGGCCAAGTGCGCTTCGTGCCACACCTTCACCTCGGGCGGTCCCAACGGCACCGGTCCCAACCTCTTCGGCACCCTGGGCAAGAAGCCGGGCACCCACCCGGGCTTCGGCTATTCGGGCTCGATGACCGACTTCGGCGGCCAGAACCCCGTTTGGGACTACGACCACGTCGACCAGTTCCTGAAGGCCCCAGGCAAATACATCTCGGGCACCAAGATGACCTTCGCGGGCCTGAAGAAGCAGGAAGACCGCATCGCCATCATCGCCTACCTGCACAGCCTGGGTTCGACCCTCCCGGTGCCGGCGCCCAAGCCCGCCGCCGCGGCCGCTCCGGCCGCCGACGCGGCTGCGGCCCCCGCTGCCGAAGGCGCGGCCGCTCCCGCTGCCGGCGCTCCGGCTTCAGCCGCCGCGACCGCCCCGGCTCCGGCCACGGCCGACAAGCCGACCGCGGCCCCGGCCACGCACTAAGGCCTGGCCGAACGATCGAAACGAGAAGGCCGCGGGGCTTTGGCTCCGCGGCCTTTTCTTTGCCCCCATGCGCGATAGGCTCGCGTGCGAAATCTCCGGGGATCCGCGTCATGCGTCGTCGACAGTTCCTGCTTTGCGCCGCCAGCATTCCCCTTGCCGGCGGCCTGACGGCCGGCCTCGCCCATGCCCGCCAGCAGGCGCCCGACCTCGATGTCGACACCTCCGTCGCCAGGCCGGCCTATCCGCAAGGTCGGGGGCCGCGCCTGGCCATCGACGGCGGGCACAACAACTTCCACACCGTGGACGGCCGCTTTGCGCCGTTCGCGGCGGTGGCCCGGGCCGACGGCTACCGGGTGTCGGGCCTGACCGCGCCGCTGTCGGCGGCGAGCCTGGCCGATGTCGACCTGCTGGTCGTGGCCAATCCGCTGGCGGCCGTGAACGTCGGCGACTGGAGCTTGCCGAACCCGGGCGCCTACACGCCGGAGGAAGCCGCCGCGGTGAAGGCCTGGGTCGAGGCCGGCGGCGCCCTGTTGCTGATCGCCGACCACATGCCCTTCCCCGGCGGGGCCGAGCCCCTGGCCAGGGCCTTCGGTTTCGAGTTCGACAACGGCTTCGCCCAGAAGACCGGCGGCGGGCCGGAGTTCTTCCAGCGCGCCGACAGCTCGATGCTCGACCATCCGATCACCAAGGGGATCGACCGGGTGCAGAGCTTCACCGGCTCGTCGTTCCGCGCCCCGCCGCAGGCCCAGCCGCTCCTGGTGCTGCGCGGCGGCTGGAGCGTGGCCATGCCGCAGAAGGCCTGGGAATTCGACGACAAGACCCCCCGTCACGACGGCGAGGGCCTGCTGCGCGGCGCGGCCTTGCCCGTGGGCAAGGGGCGGGTTGTGGCCATGGGCGAGGCGGCGATGTTCACCGCCCAGCTCGCCGGGCCCCAGAAGCGCAAGATGGGCTTCAACGCCCCGACCGCGCCGCAGAACAAGGCGTTCCTGCTGAACGTGTTGCACTGGCTGTCGGGGGCGTGATGCAGAGATGCTCCCCCTGAAGGGGGAGCTGTCGCGGAGCGACTGAGGGGGAAGTGATCGCCAGCCTTGCAGCCGCTCTGACTTCCGGAACTTCCCCCTCCGGTCCTTCGGACCACCTCCCCCTTCAGGGGGAGGATCTTGAAGCTATCACCCCGCCTTGCTGAAGTCGGGGGCGCGGCGTTCGGCGAAGGCCATGAAGGCTTCTCGGGCTTCGGCGGTCTGCAGGCGCTGCGCGAACAGGGCGCCTTCCTTGTCCATCAGGGCGGCGATGGCCTCGGCGTCGCGCATCAGGCCCTTGGTGACGGTCAGGGCGCCCAGCGGACGCTTGGCCAGCTGGTCGGCGGCGGCGCGGGCCTTGGCGCGCAGGTCCTCGGCCGGGACCACGGCGTTGGCCAGGCCCCAGGCGGCGGCTGTCGTTCCGTCCACCGCCTCGCCCAGGGCGAACATGGCGTAGGCGCGGGCGTGGCCGATACGGGCCGGCAGCAGCCAGCTCGACGCGGCCTCGGGGGCCAGGGCCAGGTTGACGAACGGCACGGTCAGGCGGGCGTCGGGCGCGACGAACACGAGATCGCAGTGCAGCAGCATGGTCGTGCCGACGCCGACGGCCTGGCCGTGGACGGCGGCGACCAGCGGCCGGGTGGCGTTGGCCAGGGCCTTGAGAAACCGCCACACGTGGCGCTCCTCGGTGAAGGCGCCGGTGGCCTGGGCCACGAAGTCACCCAGGTCGTTGCCGGCGCTGAAGCTGTCGCCGTCGGCCTGGAACACCACCACCCGGATCTCGGGATCGGTCTCTGCCCCCTCCAGGGCGTCGGCCAGGGCGCCGTACATGGCGTTGCTGAGCGCGTTCTTCTTCTCGGGACGCGCCAGGGTGATGGTCAGCACGCCGGCCTCGAGGCTGGTCTTGACCTGCTCGGTCTTGAGGGGCTCGGTCATACGGAATCTCCCTTGGGGAACTTGGTTTGCAGGCTCGCAAGCCAGCGGGCGACCACGGCGATCTCGTCGTCCGTGAAGCCCTCGGTGAGGTGGGCGTTGAGGTGGGCCAGACCCGCCTTGGCTTCGGCGCGGGCGGCGCGGCCATGGTCGGTCAGGTGCAGGCGCAGGGCGCGGCCGTCCCTGGGGTCGGGCCGGCGCTCGACGAGGCCGGTACGGGTCATGCGGTCGACGAGGCCGGTCATGGCCGACGGCGCCAGGTCCAGGGCCTCGGCCGCCTCGCCGATCAGCGCGCCGTCGGCGGCGCCCAGATAGAACAGCACCCCCGACTGGGCGGAGGTCAGGCCGGCGCCCTCGGTCGCGAGTTTGGACTCGATCCAGCGCTGCACGCGCCGATGGCCGGCGGCGAGCAGGAAGACGAGACGTCTGTCCGGAGCAGGGGCGGGGGGCGTCGACATACGGCGACTATATGCTTCGCGTGCGAAATATCAAACGGATGTTTCGGCGGCTTGCATCGACGCTCAACTTCCGCTTCCGATCACCGCCGGCTCGTGGAAGGGTGGCGAGATGAAAGCTGCACTTGTCTGCGTCGCCGCGATCGGCGTCCTGGCCTCCACCGCCTGCACCGAAAGCAAGCGCGCCCGCAACGACGCCACCTGGAGCGACCTGCCGGCCGACATCACCTGCTGGACCTACGGAACCGAGGTCTTCAAGGGCCGGTCCACGGGCAAGGTCTCGTACAACGACGGCGGGCGCATCTCGTTCGTGGACGCGGCCAACGGCCGCTACACGACGATCGATGGCGAGTGCCGCGTCGTCTACCTGCCGAAGAAGGCGGCCTGATCCGGCGCTAGACGGCCCGATACCACCCCACGCCCGCCTCATCGACCGTCCGCACCGCCTTGCCGCGGGCGATCAGGCAGTTGAGGTGGGCCAGGGCCTCGCCGGTGGCCATGCCCAGCAGGTCGGGGCCGATCGGTCGGGCGAACAGGGCGCCGAACGTATCCACCGCCCGGCGGGGCTCCTCCAGCTTGCCCAGCAGGCGCGAGAGGCCGCGCTCGTGGCCGGCGATCAGCTGGTCGATGCGGGCGTGCAGGCCCCGGAAGGGCGCGTTGTGGGCCGGCAGCACCAGCACCTCGTCGGGCACGGCCGCCTTGACCTTGGCCAGCGAGGTCAGCCAGTCGGCCAGCGGGTCGGCGTCGGGCTCGGTGGGGAACACCGAGACGTTGGACGAGATCTTCGGCAGCACCTGGTCGCCCGAGATCAGAAGGCCCAGCGACGGGCTCCACAGGCAGGCGTGGTCGGGCGAATGGCCCTGGCCGGTCACCACCGTCCAGTCGTGCTCGCCGATGCGGAAGGTCTCGCCGTCGGTCATCCGGCGATAGCTGTCGGGCAGGGCGTGGACGGCGCGGCCAAAACCGCCGAAGCGGGTCTTGTAGTTGTCGATGGCGTCGTCGTCCCAGCCGGCGGCGTGGAAGAACCGTACGCCGTCTTCGGGCGCCTCGCGGCCGGTGTCGGCGACCAGCATCCGGCACTGGAAATACTCCAGCCGCGTCATCCACAGCCGGCAGTCGAAGCGGCGGGTCAGCCAGCCGGCCAGGCCCACATGGTCGGGATGCAGGTGGGTGACGATGACGCGGGTGACGGGGCGGCCCTCCAGCGCACCGGCGAAGGCGGCCTTCCAGGCGGCGCTGGTGTCCTTGGTGGCCATGCCGGTGTCGACGATCGCCCAGCCCTCGCCGTCGGCCAGGGCCCAGACGTTGATGAAGCCCAGCGACCCGCCCAGCGGCTGGCGCAGCCACAGCACGCCGGGCGCGACCTCGACCGCCTGGCCCGAACCAGGCTCGGGCTCCACCTCGAAGGGATAGGCCAGACGCGGGCGGCGTGGGGTCTCGGCCTCGCCCGGTGTCTCCTCGAACCCGTCGCTCATCGCCGCTCACTCCCCTTTTGGCCGTCTCGCCAGCCCATTTTTCATGGTCAAGCCGCGCCATGATTGCGCCCCCGTCGGACGACATCTTGACCCTCGATGCAAGGGGGGGCTTAAGTCCGCCCCGAGGAATCCACCCCCAGGAGACTACAGACATGAGGCCATTCGCGATCGGCCTGACGGCCGCCCTCGCGGTCGCCGCGCTCGTTCCGGCCGCCGCCTTCGCGGCGCCGAAGGATGCCAAGCCCGCCGCCGCCGCCGTCGACGCCAAGTCGCGTGAAGCCGGTATGAAGGAAGCCCCGCCCCTGCTCACCCAGGCCGGCGTGGCGTGCCAGGTGTCGGACGCCCGACTGATCGGCGCCGACAAGAAGTCGAACACCTCCTACTACGAAGTGGCCTGTCAGGACGCCATGGGCTTCGCCCTGGTGGCCAAGAAGGACGCCCCGCCGCAGGCCTTCTCGTGCGTCGAGACCGGCCAGCCGGGCGCCGACGGCAAGGATTCGGGCCTGAAGTGCCAACTGCCGGGCAACGCCGATCCCAAGCAGGGCCTGAAGCCCTACCTGGCCACGGCCGGCGCCAGCTGCGACATGCAGAACGCCCGCGCCATCGGCACCGGCAACAACAACTCGTTCTTCGAAGTCTCCTGCGCCGGCGGCGCGGGCTACATCCTGCAGATCCCGGTGCCGATGAAGGTCGAGGGCACGGTGGCCAACAGCTGCCTGCTGTACGAGGAAACCGGCAACATCTCGTGCAAGCTGACCGACCGCGCCACCCAGCTGCAGGTCGTCGACACCCTGGCCGCCGCCGCCAAGAACAACTGCGCGGTCAAGGACAAGCGCTACATCCTGACCACCAAGACCGACAACTACTTCGAAGTCGCCTGCCAGGACGGCAAGGGCTACGTGCTGCAGCAGGCCACCGCCAACGGCGCCCTGGTCCGCGCCATCGACTGCGCCAACGCTCCCGGCGGCGCCGAGTGCACCCTGACCGACAGCCGCGCGGCCAAGACCGAGCAGGCCGGCCTCTACACCAGCCTGGCCAAGAAGGCCGGCTACGACTGCAAGGTCGAGTCCTACGGCCTGTTCCCGTCGAACGACCCCAAGAAGGAAGTCGTCGAGCTGAAGTGCTCGAACACGCCGCGGGGCGGCATCGGCGTCTTCTCGGCCGCCGACAACCGCGTCTATGACTGCGTCACCGGCGAGCTGAACGGCTTCCGCTGCAGCTACACCAAGGCCGACGTCGAGTTCACCCGCCTGTGGGACGACCTGAAGAGCTACAACAAGGCCGGCTGCCAGGTCTCGGGCGCGCGCATCATCGGCCGCACCGACACCAGCGGCTTCGTCGAAGTGGCCTGCGCCGACGGCCTGCCGGGCTGGGTGCTTTCGTACCCGCTGAACCAGGCTTCGCCGAAGCCGAACGAGCTCCTGTCCTGCCTGCAGGCCAAGGGCGTCGGTGGTGGCTGCAAGCTGCCGACCAACATCAAGAAGTAAGGGCTTTTCGGAGCTCTGACGAAGAACCCCGCCGGTGCGAACCGGCGGGGTTTTTTAATCCTCCCCCTTCAGGGGGAGGTGGCCCGGAGGGCCGGAGGGGGAAGCGGCAGCTGAGGCGCCGTGATCACTTCCCCCTCAGTCGCTCCGCGACAGCTCCCCCTTCAGGGGGAGCATCTTGCCTAAAGCGCCGCCTCGATCAGCCGCGGCCCCTTGGCCGCCATGGCCTGGGCGAGGGCCTCGTCGAAGGCTTCGGCGGTGTCGACGCGCTGGGCCGGCACGCCCATCCCCTGCGAGACCGCCACCCAGTCGATGCGCGGATCGCCAAGGTCGAGCAGCTTGCTGGCCGCGGGGCCCGGATTGCCCGCGCCCGTGCGGGAAAGCTCGATGCCGAGGATGCGATAGACGTGGTTGGCGAAGACCACGACCACGACGTCCAGCTGTTCGCGGGCGATCGTCCACAGGCCCTGCACCGTATACATGCCCGCCCCGTCGCCGGTCAGGGCCAGGACCTTGGCGCCCGGCCGGGCCACGGCCGCGCCGATGGCCAGCGGGATGCCCTGGCCGATCGCGCCGCCGGTCAGCGACAGCCAGTCGTGAGCGCGGGCGGCGCGGGTCTGGGTGAAGATCGGCAGGCCGGCGGTCACCGCGTCGTCCGAGATCACCGTGTCGGCGGGCATGTGGCGGGCGATGCTGGCGCCGATGGCCCAGGCGTCCAGCTTGCCGGCCGGCGCGGGGGGCGGGGCGTAGTGTTCGACGGGGCCGGCGGCGGGGGCCTCCAGGGCGTCGGCCAGGGCGTTCAGCGCGGCGGTCGCGTCGACCTCGCGGCCGCACAGCGTCTCCAGGCCGCAATGCTCGGGCACGAGCACGCTGGGGCGGTCGGGATAGGCGAAGAAGGCCACCGGCCGCTCGGTGGCGACCAGCACCATCAGGTCGGCGCCGTCGAGCTCCTTGAGGGCCTGCTCGCCGAAATAGGGCAGCTTGTCGGGGCGGAAGCGACCCTCGCCGCGCGCCTGTCGGGCGGTGAAGGTGTCGGTCAGCACCCGGATCCCCAGGGCCGCCAGACGCCCGGCGGCGGCGATCCCGTCCTCGCGGCAGGCGCCCGAGCCCAGCAGCAGCACCGGGGCCTTGGCCGTCTTCACCGCATGGGCGACGGCCGCCACGGTCTCGGCGTCGGGCGCGGCCGGGGCAGGGATCTCGGCGACGCCGCCGTGCACGGTCGCCGCGTTCCAGGCCGCGTCGGCCGGCAGGATCAGGCAGGCGTTTCCGCCCGGCGTTCCGTAACTGGCGGTGATCGCTTCGGCGGCCAGGGGGCCTACGCTGTCGGCGCATTCGGCCGACTTCACCCACAGCGAGTTGGGCGCGGCCAGGGCGGCGATGTCGCTGTTGAGCGGGGCGTCGAAGCCGCGGTGATAGGTGGCGTGGTCGCCGACCACGTTGACGATCGGGGTGAAGGCCCGGCGGGCGTTGTGCAGGTTGGCCGCGCCGTTGGCGTAGCCGGGGCCCAGGTGCAGCAGGGTGCAGGCCGGCTTGCCCGCGATGCGGCCGTAGCCGTCGGCGGCGCCGGTGGCCACCCCCTCGAACAGGCAGAGGATCGAACGCATCCGCGGCTCGCGGTCCAGGGCCGAGACGAACTGCATCTCGCTGGTGCCCGGATTGGCGAAGCAGGCGGTCACGCCGTTGTCGGCCAGGGTGGTGATCAGGGCGTCGGCGCCGTTCATTGTTCTCTCCCTACTCACTGAATGCTCCCCCTGAAAAGGGAGCTGTCGCGGAGCGACTGAGGGGGAAGCGCCGCCAGCTTCGTGGAAGCTGAAAACGTCCCCCCTCCGGCCCTCTGGGCCACCTCCCCCAGAGGGGGAGGATCTTTAAAACACCATCACGTCCTCGTCGGGGGCGATGGCGAACAGGCGCTCCAGCTCGGCCGGGCGGCGTTCGCGGGCCAGGGCCTGGTTGATGTAGCCCTTGTCGGTCAGCTCGCCGCTGGCTGCGTCGGGCGCGCCGGCAAGGATCAGGGCGCGGGCGACCTTGCCGGTCCCGCCCTTGCCCTGGGCGTTGAACCTTTCGAGGCCCGCGCGCACCGCCGCCCGGGCGGCGGCGGCCCCGCCCAGGGCCTCGCAGGTGCGCGGCTCCAGGAACAGCATCAGCCCGACCCCGTCGCGGCCCTCGCCGCAGACCACGGCGTCGGACGCCGCCCCGCCGATGGCCGAGATCGCCGCCACCCGCAGGGCGCCAGCGGCCACGAAGGCGCCGCTGGCCAGCTTGAAGTTCTCCACCAGGCGTCCGTCGAAGACCAGGCCGGCGGCGGGATCCTCGGGATCGGCCAGTCGGGCGGCGTCGCCCAGGCGGTAGAAGCCGTCCTCGTCGAAGGCCTCGCGGGTGGCTTCGGGCTGGTCGAGATAGCCGGGCGAGACCTGCGGGCCCTTGACCCGGATCTCCAGCTTCTCGCCGGCCGGAACCAGCTTCACCGCTGTGCCGGGCGTGGGCAGGCCGACCATGCCAGAGCGGGCGTTCAGCCAGTGGATGTTGCAGGCGGTCGGGCCGGTCTCGGTCGCGCCATAGCCGGCCGCGAAGGTGATGCGTTCGCCGGTCGTCGCCAGGGCCACGGCCTGCACGCGGTCGAGGATAGACTGGGCCATCGAGGCGCCGCCGTATTGCAGCACCCGCACGCGTGAGAAGAAGGTCTGGGCCAGCGCCGGGTCGCGCTCCAGCTCCCCGACCAGCAGGCCCCAGCCGGCCGGCACCATGTTGTGATAGGTCGGCGAGACCTCGTGCAGGTTGCGCAGCGTGTCGGCAAAGCGCCCGGGCACGGGCTGGCCGGCGTCGATGTGCAGCGTGCCGCCCCGGTGCAGCACCATGTGCAGGATGGCGTTGGCGCCCAGGCTGTGGCTCCAGGGCGCGGAATTGACCAGCACCGGCGGGTCGGGGTCGGCGTAGCAGGCCTCGATCTGGGCGGCGTTCAGGGCAATGTTGGCGTGGGTGCAGATCACCGCCTTGGGTCGTCCGGTCGAGCCCGAGGTCAGCAGCAGCTTGGCGATGTCGTCGCCCTGGGCCACGTCGGCCGCCGGCGGGCTGGCCAGAAGGGCTTCGAACGGCTGGTCGCCGGGACGCGGGTTACGGCTGGCGATCACCGGCAGGCCGTCCAGGCAGTCGTGGTCCAGGGCCTGGGCGAAGGCGGCGGCGTCGTCGACATAGACCGCCGACGGCTTGATCCGCTCCACCGCCTGGACGAGACGCGAGAGATCCGCGCCCAGCAGGCCGTACTGCGGCGAGACCGGCGCGGCCGGCGCGCCCAGGCTCATGGCGGCATAGGCGATCAAGGCGTGGTCGATCCCGTTGCGGGCCAGGATCAGCAGCGGCTTGCCACGCGACAGGCCCAGGGTCTCAAGGCCGCCGGCCAGGGCCGCCACGCGGGTCGCCGCCTCGCCGTAGGTCACGGTGCGCCAGCCGTCCTGCCCCTCGATCCGTTCGGCCAGCCAGACCCGGTCGGGGGCCTGCGCCGCCCAGCGGGCCAGCGGGGCGGTCACCGTCGTCACCGCATCGGAATAGGGCATGGGGTTGCGCAGGATCAGCGTATCGCCGCGACGTTCGACCTCCAGGGCGCGCGGGGCGTAGCGGGCGTCACGGAAGGGGGCGTCATCGAGGGATTCCATCCCCTTTTATGTCCCGCCGCAAACGCGCGTTCAATCCTCGCCGAGCGCCGTTCGGCGGCGTTCCAGCCACAGCCGCTCGGCCGGGGCGGGATCCAGCGCCAGGGCGCGGTCGTATGCGGCGCGGGCCTCGGCCGGGCGGGAAAGGCGGGCCAGCAGGTCGGCGCGCACGGCGTGGAATGGGCGGAAGGCGGCCAGGCGCTCGGCGTCCAGCTGGTCGACCTCGGCCAGGGCGGCCTGTGGACCCGCGACCTCGGCCAGGGGCACGGCGCGGTTGAGGCGAGCCACCGCGTCGTCGCGCCAGACCAGCAGGGCGTCGTAGAGGGCCAGCACCGCGCCCCAGCGCGGCGGCTCGTCCAGGCTTCGGCGACCGCACCAGACGGCGTGGACGGCGGCCTGAAGTTGGCGGGGGCCAGGCCTGTTCAGATCGGCGGCGCGGCGCAGATAGGCCTGCGCCTCGTCGATCAGCGGGCGGCGCCAGAGCGCGGGGTCCTGCTGGGAGAGCGGCGTCATGGCCCCGGTCTCGTCCAGCCGGGCCGGCCGCCGAGCCTCGGCGTAGCGGACCAGCGCGGCCAGGGCCAGGCATTCGGCCTCGCCTGGGGCCAGCTCGGCCAGCGCCGCCGTCAGGTCTAGGATCTCGCGGGCGTAGGCCGCGTGGGCCCCGGCGCCGGCGGCGTCCTCGTGGGCCTTGGAATAGGCGACCTCCAGCGTCGACAGCACCGCCGAAAGTCGCTCGGGCCAGGCCTCGGGGCCGGGGACCTCGAAGGCGACGCCCGCCTGGGCGATCTTCTTCTTGGCGCGGGTCAGGCGCTGGAACATCGCCGCCTCGGTCACCAGGAAGGCGCGGGCGATCTCCTGCACCGACAGCCCGCAGACCAGGCGCAGGGTCAGGGCCGCCCGCGACTCCGGGGCCACGGCGGGATGGCAGCAGACGAAGATCAGCCGCAGGCGCTCGTCGGGGATCAGCCGTTCGTCCGAGGTCAGGGCGTCCTCGATGGTCGGTTCCGGCTCTGGCGCGTCTGGCGACAGCCGCGATCGCACCGCCCGCCGGCGCAGGGCGTCCAGCGCGCAGCGGCGAGCGGCGGCGTAGAGCCAGGCGGCCGGCTGGCGCGGGACGCCGTCGCGCGGCCAGGTCGCCGCCGCCCGGGCGCAGGCCTCGGCGAAACTGTCCTCGGCCAGGTCGAGGTCGCGGAAGCTGGCGGCCAGGGCGGCGATGATCCGGCCGCCGGCCTCGCGCGCGGCGCGGTCGAGCTCGGGGCTCACGCCGCCTCGGCCAGCGGCCGCACCTCGACCGCGCCGTCGCCCAGCGGCAGGCGGCGGGCCCAGGCCAGGGCCGCGTCCAGGTCGCGGGCCTCGATCAAGTAGAGGCCGGCCAGCGGCTCGCCGGCCTCGGCGTGGGGGCCGTCGTGCAGGGGGCGGTCCCGCCGCAGGGTGGTGGCGGTGTCCGGGCTCTTCAGCGCCGCCTGCCCCCGCAGGACCCCCGCCGCCGAAAGGGCGGCGGCGAAGGCCCGGCGGACCGGCGCCAGCGCGGCGGCGGCCGCCTCGTCCTCATAGACCAGCAGGGCGTAGCGCACGGCCTAGCCGCAATTGTCGCCGGCGGGACGGATCTCGATCTTGCCGCCGGGCGACAGCGGGATCTTCCGCGCCCATTCCACCGCCGCGGCGTGGTCGGCGACGTCGACCAGGTAGAAGCCGCCCAGCTGCTCGTGGGTCTCGGCGAAGGGGCCGTCGTGCACGACGCCGTCCTGGGTCAGGGTCGAGGCCGCTTCGGTGGGGGCCAGTTCCGAGCCGCTCCAGTCGAGGCCGGCCGCCTGCAGTTCGTCGGTGAACCGCATGTGCCCGGCGATGACGTCGGCCAGCAGCGCCCGCCCGGTCTCGCCGGCGTAGTGGGCCTCGGTCTCGTAGATCAGCAGCATGTATTTCATGGCGGGTCTCCGTCCGGCGGACGCCCTGTGCGCCGCCTTCGAAGGAGAGACGCGCCGGACCGGCCGCATTCGACAGCGCCGGCGAAAAAAGTCGAGCCCCCAGGACCTGCCGCAAGCGCGTTTACCGATGGCTTCAATGCGGATAGCTTCGCGCAAAGATTGTGCCTTGGGGGAGGCGACCATGATCCGGCTGGCGGTATTCTGCGACGGCACCTGGAACGGGCTGCAGATGCAGAACCTGACCAATGTCGCCCGGCTGGCGCGCTCGGTGGTGCGCGATCCGCCCGGCCAGAACGGCAAGCCCGGCGTGCCGCAGGTGGTCTATTACGACGAGGGCGTGGGCACCGCGACCGGAGTCAGCCGCACCAGCGACCGCCTGGAAGCCATCCTCGGCGGGGCCTTCGGGGCGGGCCTGGATCGCAAGATCGAGCAGGCCTACCGCTTCATCGTCCTGAACTACAAGGAGCCGGACGACGAGATCTTCATCTTCGGCTTCAGCCGCGGCGCCTACACCGCCCGCAGCCTGTGCGGCCTGATCCGCAAGTGCGGCATCCTGCGTCCCGAGCACCTGCAGCGGGTGCCCGAGGCGATGGCGCTCTATCGCAACCGCAAGATCCATCCCGCCGGGCCCGAGTGCCAGGAGTTCCGCGACCGCTATTCGCGGCGCGAGGTGGTGGGCAGCGAGGACCTGCTGCGCAAGGTCGGCGAGACCACCGTGACCCGGCGGGCGGCCGACGCGGCCGAGGGCGAGGAGTGCCTTCTGACCGACGAGGTTCGTCGCAGGCGGGCCGTGCGCATCCGCTATCTGGGCTTGTGGGACACAGTGGGGGCGCTGGGCGTGCCCGACCGCTTCTGGCTGCTGTCGGCCTTCAACAAGCGCTTCCGCTTTCACGACACCGAAGCCTCCAAGCTGATCGAGAGCCTGCGCCACGCCATCGCCGCCGACGAGGACCGCCGCACCTTCAGCGCCGCGCCGTTCTCCAACATCCGTGACCTGAACATCACCGCCACCGAGGAGCTGAACGCCGGGACCAAGGCGCGCAACGCGCGGGCGGCCAAGGCGGGACGCGAAGTCGCGCCCCTGGCCCAGGTCGTCGACCGCAGGGCGCCCGGCTACATCCCCTATGGCGAGCGGCGCTACCAGCAGAAGTGGTTCCCGGGCGACCACGGGGCGGTAGGCGGCGGCAATTTCGAGCTGGGCCTGTCGAGCGCCGCCCTGCTGTGGGTGGCGCAGGGCGCGCAGGCGGCGGGCCTGGTCTTCGACGACCGGCCGGACGGCGAGCTGGCCCAGGCCGGAGACCTGGCCAATCCGCTGGTCGACTGGCGGATCGGACGCCGGCCCGGAACGCTGCGGCCGGTGTGGATGACCGACCTCCTGGGCATGATCGGCGGCTATCGCTCGCGGGCGGTGTCGATCGGGCGCGACGAGGTGCATCCCGGCGCGCGCCTGCGCTGGACGCGGATGGCGCACTACCGGCCCAAGGTGTTCTCGCCGTTCACCGGCGAGACGAGGCTGGGCCCGCACCGCTATGTCGAGCTGTTCACCGGCCCGCCGTTCCGGCTGCTGTTCGTGCTGGCGCTGATCGCCGGCGCCCTGCTGCTGGTCTGGCTGCTGGGCGTGGTGGCCCACGAGCTGCTGCGGCTGCTGCCCTTCGGGATCGGCGCGCCGGCGGCCGACGTCCTGGCGGGCGTCGGCGCCTGGGTGCGCGGTCTGTTTGGGAGGTAGGTCCGATCGACATTCAGGCCCGGTGCGCGGCCCTCGCCCTTCGACAAGCTCAGGGTGAGGTCCATCTACAGGCCCGAGCGATGGAAAAACCTCATCCTGAGCTTGTCGAAGGACGAGGTTTTCGTCTCAACCGGTGAGGTGTCGATCCTCTCCGGCGCCCTAGTGCGCCAGGGTTTCCAGGAAGCGCACCGGCTCGCCGCGGCCCTCGGCCACGATCTCGTCGTCGCGCATGACCACGATGCCACGGACGATGGTGGCCACCGGCCAGGCCTTGGCCTCGAAACCGTCGAACGGGGTCCAGCCGGCGCGGTTGGCCATCTGCTCGTGGGTGATGACCTTGCGGGCCTTCATGTCGACGATGGTGAAGTCGGCGTCGAAGCCTTCGGCCAGGCGGCCCTTGTCGGCCAGGCCGAACACGCGGTTGACGCCGTGGCTGGTCAGGTCGACGAACCGCTCGAGGGAGAGCTTGCCGTCGACCACGTGGGTCAGCATCACCGGCACCAGGGTCTGCACGCCCGGCATGCCCGACGGCGAGGCCGGGTAGGGGCGGGCCTTCTCCTCGCGGGTGTGCGGGGCGTGGTCGCTGCCCAGCACGTCGGCGATGCCGGCCTCGATGCCGCGCCAGACGCCGGCCACGTGATAGGCGTCGCGGATCGGCGGATTCATCTGGGCGAAGCCCTTCAGCCGCTCATAGGCTTCGGGCGCGACCAGCGTCAGGTGCTGGGGCGTGACCTCGACGCTGGCGACGTCCTTGTTCAGCGCCAGGAAGTCGATCTCTTCCTTGGTGGTCACGTGCAGCACGTGGATGCGCTTGCCCAGGTTCTTGGCGATGCGCACCAGGCGGTGGGTCGACTGCAGGGCGGCCTGGGCGTCGCGCACCTCGGGGTGGCTGGTCCAGTCGCCGGGACGGGCCAGGCTGCGGCGATCGGCCAGGCGGTACTCGTCCTCCGAGTGGAAGGCCGCGCGGCGGTTGACGTGCCGCAGCACGTTCTCGACGCCCTCGTCGTCCTGCACCAGCAGGCTGCCGGTCGAGGCGCCCATGAACACCTTGATGCCGCAGCAGCCGGGCAGGCGTTCCAGCTCGCCCAGGAAGTTGGCGTTCTCGTGCGTGCCGCCGACATAGAAGGCGTGGTCGGTGTGCATGCGGTTCTTGGCGCGCGACAGCTTGTCGGCCAGGGCGTCAGGATCGGTGGTGGTCGGCTCGGTGTTGGGCATCTCGAACACGGCGACGACGCCGCCGAGGGCCGCACCGCGGCTGCCGCTTTCGAGGTCTTCCTTCCACTCCAGGCCCGGCTCGCGGAAGTGCACCTGGCTGTCGATCACGCCCGGCAGCACGGTCAGGCCCGAGGCGTCGAACACCTCGCCGGCGCTGGCCTGGGAGAGGTCGCCGATGGCGACGATCTTGCCGCCGCGTACGCCGATGTCGGTGATCCCGCGCCCGGCGTGGTTCACCACCTCGCCCCCACGGACGATCAGGTCGAAGGTCTGGGACATGGGGCGCGCTCCTGCGGTGGTTTGGGGCGGTCTAGGTCCGCTGGGGAGCGGTGGCAACACGTTTCATTCGCCGTTGCACCCCAACTCCGAGCTTCCCCGCGAAGGCGGGGATCCAAGCGGGATTGGCGACCTCTGGAAAGCGTCAGGGGAGAACTGGTTTCTGACTCAGCTTGGGCCCCCGCCTTAGCGGGGGAAATCGGGGGAGGGGTTAGGGTTGGGCCCCTTTGTCCAGGTCGAACGACACCCGGAACAGGCGGCCGGGGCGGGAGAGCTCGTAGGTGAAGGCCTGGTCGGTCAGGCCCAGCGACCAGACGTTGGTGTTGGACACCGCGCGGTCCAGGCGGGTGAACATCGCCTTGGACTCCGTGTCGACCGGAAAGCGCTGCAATTGGGCTGTTCCCGCCTCGACCGTGTCGCCGCCATAGCGGGAAAGCTCGTCCTCGACGCCGTCGGCGTGGCGGTGGTCGTGCTTGAGGCGCAAGCCGCCGTCCTCGAGGCGGGTGATGATCCACGTGCGCGAGCGGTCTTCGCCCACGTGGAAGGGGATGCGGATCTCGCGGGCGTCGCAGCTGGCCACGGTCATCACCAGCGCCGACTTGCGGAACGGCTCGTCGGCGGCGTCGCCGGCGACGACCTGGCCGGTCAGGGTCTTGCCGCACAGGGCGGTCAGTCGGGCGAAGAACTGGTCGGCCGGCGTCTTGGGCGCTGGAAGGGGCGCAGGGAGGGGCGCGGCGGCGGCCGGGGCGGCCGAGAGGCCAAGCAGCGCGCACAGCGCCAGGATCGCCTTCATTGCATCAGGCCTGCGGGCTGGCTTCGCCGTCCGGGCGCTTGCGGCGGCGGGGCGAGACCTTGAGCTTGGGTTCGGCCTCAGGCGCGGGCGGCGCGGCGGGCAGGTCGAGCGGCAGCTCCGGCGCGGCTTCGCTGGCCAGGGGCGTCTCTGCTTGTGCTTCGGGCGGCGTATCGACCGGCGCTTCGGCCTCGACAGCGGGCTGGGGCTCCACGATCGTCGCGGGAACGACGGCGGCGCGGGCTTCGTCCAGCAGCTCGATCGCGGCGCGCACGACCTTGGCCACCGGCAGGTCGCTCATGTGGCGGATGGCCTGCGAAAGGTCCGGGTCGACGGCCTTGAACTGGTCGAAGTCGCGCGGGCCGCGCACGGCGCGGGTCAGCGGGCCCCAGGGGCCGTAGCGGCGCTCGTCCGATGGGCCGAACAGGCCGACGGTCGGCGTGCCGGCGGCGGCGGCGATGTGCATCAGGCCGCTGTCGTTGCCGATGAAGAGGTCGGCGCGCTTCAGGCAGGCATAGGCGGTCAGCAGGTCCACCTTGCCCGTCAGGTCGATGCATCTGCCTCGGGCGGAAGCCATCCGCAGCTCCTCGACCATGCGGCCGTCCTCGGGACCGCCCAGGATCAGCAGGCGCCCGCCCTCCAGCTTGCCGCCGGGGCCCAGCAGCTGGGCGGCGGTCTGGGTGAAGCGCTCGATCGGCCAGACCTTGCCGATCCAGTTGGCGGCCGGGCCCATGGCCAGGATCGGGCCTGCCGGTTCGTTGCCGCGCGGGGCCAGCATCTGGTCGGCCAGGGCCTGGACCTCGGGCGTGATGTAGAGGTGCGGAGCCGGCGGATCGCCGTCGATCTTCAGCACGCGAGCGGTCTCGACCACCTTGTGGGCGATTTCGCCTGGGGTCTTCTTCCAGATCGCCCGCTTCTCGCGGCGCAGGAAGAGGGCGGTGGCTGAGCCGCGCAGGTCGACGACCAGGCCCCACTTCTTGTGGCGCACCTGGTTCCACAGCTTGAACCAGTGGCCCTTGCCCTTGCCCTTCTCCATGACGATCACGCGATCGAGGCCGGGCACGTGGGCGAACAGCGGCGCGGCCAGCGGGCCGGCGACGATGGTGAAGCGGGCGTTGGGGATCTCGTCGGCCAGCATTTTGATGAGGCCGGACGACAGCACGGCGTCGCCAATACGCGTGGCGGTGATGAAGAGAATCGGGAAGGCCCGCTGTGTCATCGGTCCATGTATAGGGTGAACCGGCTGTCAACGCATCCCGTTATCCCGCTTAAGCTTTCTTGAGCCGAAAGACTGGCGTCGGCGTCGCCTCGGCGCCACATGTGCGGCCATGACTAGCACGCGTCTCGCCCATCTCCCGTCCCGCGCCGTCATCGCCGTCGCCGGCCCCGACTGGCGCAGCTTCCTGCAGGGCCTGCTGACCCAGGACGTCGACAGCCTGGCGCCGGGCGAGTTGCGCTTTTCCGGCCTGCTGACGCCGCAGGGGCGGCTGCTCTACGACCTGTTCGTGGCCGGCTTGCCGGACGGGGCGCTGCTGGACGTCGCCGCCGAGCACCGCGAGACGATCGACTCGCGCCTTTCCATGTATCGCCTGCGGGCCAAGGTCGAGATCGGGTCACTTGACCTGACGGTGGCGGCCGCCTTCGATCCCGCCGGCGCGCCGGTGACGGGCGAGGGGCTCTATGCCGATCCGCGCCTGCCGGCCCTGGGCGCGCGCGCGTACGGCTCTGCCGGCGAGCCCGACGCCGACGAGGCCGCCTACGAGGCCCATCGCCTGGCCCTGGGCGTGCCCGGGCCGGCCGACTGGCTGAGCGACAAGAATTATCCGATCGAAGCCGACTTCGATCTGCTGGGCGGCATCGACTTCAAGAAGGGCTGCTTCGTCGGCCAGGAGACCACCAGCCGCATGAAGCGGCGCGGCACGATCAAGAACCGCATGCTGCCGATCGTCTTCGACGGCCCTGCTCCGGCCTTCGGGGCCGAGGTGCTGGCCGGCGAGCTGCGCGCCGGCGAGGTGCTGAGCGGAAGCGACGGCCGGGCCATGGCCCTGCTGCGGTTGGACCGCATCGAGGGCGCCCAGCTGACCGTCGACGGCCGTCCGGTGCGGGTCGACCGGCCCGAGTGGGTTCCGCAGACGCCGGCGGCGGGCTGAGACGAAGCCCCGTCCTTCGACAGGCTCAGGATGAGGTTTTCCACAGTCCGGGCCTGTAAATGGTCCTCATCCTGAGCCTGTCGAAGGACGAGGACCACACACCGGACCTGGCTATCGAGACGCCTTAGCGGCAGCGGCCGTAGCGGTCGGGCGAGGCGCCGGGACCGCCGCGCCAGCCAGGCGGGTTCTCCCAGTTGGTGCCGGGGCCGCCGCGGGGGCCGGGCGGGTTGTCGTCGCGGTCGAGCCAGCAGCGGCGAGCCTGGTTCCACCAGCCGTAGGTCGGGTGCCAGTAGCCGAAGCGCGGGTTGTAGTAGTAGCCGCGGCGATAGTCGAAGCGGACCTTCTGGCCTTGCCAGCGGTAGAAGCGGCGATCGGGCGAGGCGCCGGGGCCGCCGCGCCAGCCGGGCGGGTTCTCCCAGTTGGTGCCCGGACCGCCGCGCGGACCGGGCGGGTTGTCATCCCTGTCGCGATGCTGGGCGAGGACCGGCGAGGCGGTCATGGTCGCGGTCGCCAGGGCGAGCGCGGCGAGCGTTCGGAAAGCGCGCATGAGCGGCTTCTCCTTGTCGTTGGCGTCCCTCTCGCCAAGCCAAACGTGCGAGACCGGCGTTTCCGTCGCGGGTGGGAGAATGTTCCCTGAAAGTTCTGGTTTTCGGCGCGCGGTCTGCTAGCGTCGCGGCATGACTGAGATCCATCGCTGCACCTGGCGGGGCATGAACGGCGACCCGCTGTACGAGGCCTACCACGACACCGAGTGGGGCGTGCCCGAGTGGGACGGCCGCGCCCTTTGGGAAAAGCTCGTGCTCGACGGCTTCCAGGCCGGGCTGTCGTGGATCACCATACTGCGCAAGCGCGAGGCCTTCCGCGAGGCCTTCGCCAACTTCGATCCCGAGGTCGTGGCTAGGTTCGGCGAGGCCGACCGCGCCCGGCTGATGGCCGACGCCGGCATCATCCGCTCCAACGCCAAGATCGACGCGGCCATCAACGGCGCGCGGATCTATCTCGACATGCGCGAGCGCGGCGAGGACTTCTCGCGCTTCCTGTGGGACATCGTCGGCGACGCGCCGATCCAGAACGCCTTCACCGGCATGGGCGACGTCCCGGCCCAGACGCCGCTGGCGGTCGACATGGCCAAGGCGCTGAAGGCCAAGGGCTACAAGTTCTGCGGTCCGGTGATCGTCTATGCCTTCATGCAGGCGGTCGGCATGGTCAACGACCACTTCGTCACCTGCTTCCGCCACGAGGAATGCAAGGCGCTGGGGCATCGTCACCAGGGGGAGCTCAATTTTCTGGAGAGATAAAGTCTTTAAAATCAATGCTAAATCGATCGTCATCCCGGAAAGCGCGAAGCGCTTATCCGGGACCCAGGGGCGGGCGCACTGCTGGTGGCCCCTGGGTCCCGGCTCTGCGGCCCGCTATGCGGGCCTCCGGCCGGGATGACGACCTTTATAGCTAAGGCATAGAGTACGACCCCGTTGACAGGCCCCCCTGCGGCGCGCCTGTGCGGCCTCAACCGTTCCGTGCTAGAGCGAGGCGTTGGCGTTCGGGGGCGTGTCGCGGCATGGAATGGGTGTTCATCGTCGGCCTGACGGTGTGGATCGCGGTGCAGCACCAGTCGCTCGACCTGGTCAAGCGCCAGCTGAGCAAGGCCCTGGTCGAACTGGAGCGCCTGAAGGCCTCTCTGGAGGCGGCGGGGCCTTCCGCGCCGCGCGAAGCCGCCGCGCCGATCGCGCCAAAGCCGTTCGGGCCCGAGCCGACCCAGCAGGCGCCGCAACCATCGCCCTGGGCGATCGAGCCCAAGGCTGCCGAGCCGCCGCGCGCGCCGCCGTCTGTCGAGCCGGTCTCTGATCCCCGGCCCATTCCGGCGCCCGCCCCGCGCTCTATCCGTGTCGAGCGGCCGATCATCACCCGCGAGGCGGCCTCCACCTGGCTGGCCGAGAACGGCCTGGCCTGGATCGGCGGCGGAGGCCTGGCCCTGGGCGGCCTGCTGCTGGTGGCCTACGCCGCCCAGAAGGGCATCTTCACCCCGCCGCTGCGGATCGCCGCGGCGGTGGTGCTGGGCGTGCTGATGGGGCTGGCCAGCGAGTGGATCCTGCGCCGCAAGACCGAGATGAGCCGCCACCTGCTGGCCGCCGCCATCGCCGCCGGGGCCGGGGCGGTCACCCTGTACGGCGCGGTCTGCGCGGCTCACGGCCTCTATCACCTGATCCCGTTCTGGCTGGCCGCGAGCCTTGCGGCGTCGGTGTCGCTGGGGCTGCTGGCGCTGTCGCTGCGCCACGGCGAGCCGCTGGCCCTGGTGGCCATGGTCGGGGCCGCCGCCACCCCCATCGTCACCGGAATCTCGTCCTGGTCGCCGATCGTCTTCGAGGCTTACGCCATCCTGATCGGCGCCACCGGCTTCGTGCTGGCGGCCGGGAGACGCTGGGGCCGGACCAGCCTGGCCACCGCCGCCGGCGTGGCGGTGTTGAGCCTGCCGCCCCTGGCCGACAGGCAGTACGCCGCCGCCGCCGTCCTCGTCGCCCTGGCCGCCGGCGGACCGCTGGCCGCGCTGTGGCGTCGTCGTCGGACGGGCGAGACGCAAGCAGAGGTGCTGCGCATGCGCCAGGCCGCCATGACGGCGCTGCTCGGCGCCAGCGTGCTGGCCCTGGCGGTCTGGTTCGCCCCGCCGAGCCCGGCCGGAGCCGCCTCCGGCGTGCTGAGCGTGGTCCTGCTGGGCCTGACCGCCCTGGCGATCGCTGCGCGCGTCGCGCCGCCTGGTCTGTTCGCCGCCCCGGCCATCGTCACCGCCTTCGCCGCCATGGCCTGCCTGCTGTTCGAGGGCGTCGACGTGGGGATCGCCGCGCGGCCGCCGTGGCTGCATCTGCTGCTGGCGGCCGCGCCCCTGACGGCCCTGCCGGCGGCGCTGCGGCTGCACGGACGCCAGCGGACGCAGATGCTGGCCATCGCCGGGATCACGACGGCCGTGGCCGCCAGCCTGGCCTGGATGCTGCTCGACGAAGCCCGCTTCGGCTATGCCTGGAGCCCGGCCGCCCTGCTGGGCGCGGGCCTGTTCGGTCTTTCGATCCCGATCGCCCGCCGGTCCGAGGATCCATCGCGCGACCTTGGCCTGGCGCTGTGGCTGGGCGCGGCCGCCGAGATGGTCTTCCTGGCCGTTCACGGCGCCGTCCAGCCGCGGTTCGAGCCGGCCGCCTTCGCGGTCGCCGCCCTGGTCCTGGCCTTCGCCGCCCGCCGCCTTCCCTGGCGGGGCCTGGCCGAGGCCAGCGTCGTCGCCGGGCTGCTGGCCCTGGTCGTCATGCTGCGCCCGGCCTTCATCGGCCCGGCGCTGGAGGGCAGTCCGCCTCTGCCGCTGCCGCTGATGGCGGCCGTGTCGGGCGCCGCCGCCGCGATCGCCTTCGTCGCCGCCTGGCTGCTGAAGGCGGCCGGACGCCGCAACGAGGCCGAGGCGCAGGGCGCGTCGGCCCTGATGGTCCTGCTGCTGGGCCTGTTCATCGGCGTGCACGTGCTTGTGGTCGGCAAGCCTGGCGGCGCCTCGACGTTCCTGCTGGAGGCCTCGCTGCGGACCCTGATCCTGTTGGCCGCGGGCCTGGTGCTGGTCCTTCGCCAGCGCCTGGACGACGGCCGGGTGGCCCGCTGGCGCACCCTGTTGGTGATCGGCGGGGGGCTCGCCCACGGCCTGCTGTTCCAGGGGCTGCTGGCCAATCCCTGGTGGGGATGGGGCGAGGTTCCGGCCGGACCGCCGCTGCTGAACACCCTGCTGCTGTCCTACCTGGCGCCGGCCCTGCTGCTGGCCGTCGCGGCCTGGCGGCGGCCGGTCGACGCCGCCGGCCGCGGCTGGGTGGTCGGGGCCGCGGCCTTCGGCCTGCTGTGGGCGGCCATGGCCCTGCGCCACGGGATCCATGGCCAGGCCATGCACGACGCCGAGATCGGCCGGGGCGAGATCGCCGGCTATGCGGTGCTGGCCCTGGCCGCCGCGCGCGGCTTCTTCGACCCGCGCCTGGCCGCGCGGCCGGCCGCCAGCTGGCTGGCGCGCGCCGCGCCCGTCGTCGGCTGGATCGCCCTGGTCTTCGCGGTTCTGGTGTTTGGCCTGCTGGCGAATCCCTGGTGGGGCCCTGGGCAGGCGGAGCTTTCGTCCCTGGCCGCCGCCCTGCTGCTGGCCCTGGCCCACGGCGCGGGCGCGGTCCTTTTGCTGGAGCTTGGTCGCCGGGGAGGGCCGTTCGGAACGACGGCCCGGGCCAGCGCCGTGGGCGTGCTGTTCGTGCTGGTCAGCCTGGTTGTCCGCTACGGCTTCCATGGTCGGGCCATGGGCGCGTCGATCGACGCCGGCGGGCTGGAGACCTGGACCTTCTCGGCCGTCTGGGCCGCCTTCGGCCTTGTGGTGCTGAGCCTGGGCTCGGCCCGCAAGGACGCGGTGCTGCGTTGGGCCGGCTTGGCGGTGCTGCTGCTGACCGCGGCCAAGGTGCTGCTGGTCGACCTGGCGCGGCTGGAGGGCGTGGTCCGCGCCGCCTCGTTCCTGGCCGTCGGCGCCCTGCTGCTGGGCGGGGCGGTGCTGGTGCGCCGTCTCAATGCACGCGGCGCGAAGACCCCGGAGGTCCCGCAGCCGCCCGAGGCCGGCTGAGCCGGCCCCGGGGCCTGGCCCGTCAGCTTCCGGGCGTCGGCGTCTCCAGGCCCTTCAGCCGGTTGACCGCGTTGGTGTTGCCCGGATCGAGCGCCAGCGAGCGGCGGTAGTGGACGATGGCGGCGGCCTTGTCGCCGTTGACGGCATAGGCCTCGGCCAGGCTGTCCTGGGCGTTGCCGCTGTTGGGAAACAACTCGGCGGTCAGGGCCAGCACCGCCAGCGCCTTGGCCGGCTCGCCGAAGGCCAGCAGGCGATAGCCCCAGTCGTTCAGCTCATGCTCGGCCGGCTTGAAGCCGGGGGCCTGGCGCTGCTTGGCGATCACCCCGGCGAAGGCGGTCTGGGGCTGGCCGGCCAGGGCCGCGCGCAGGGCCGCCACCCCGGTCAGCTTCATGCCGGGCACGAACAGCTGGGCGATCTCGTCGATGGCGTCCTCGGGCGTGCCGCCGGCCAGGTTGCTGAGGATCGCCACCCCGACCCTGTCGTCCGGATAGAGATAGACGGCGTTGCGGCTGCCGCCGGTCATGCCGACCACCAGGCGGTCGGGCCGCTCCAGCACCAGCCAGCCCATGCCCCACTGGCCCAGCTTGCCGTCGGTGTAGGCGTCTTGGGTCCACATGGTCTTGCGGGCGGCGGGGCCCAGCAGGCGGCCGTCCATCAGGGCGATCATCCAGCGGCCCATGTCGTCGCCGGTGCTGTCCAGGCCCGCGGCGGCGCGGGCCAGCGGCGAGAACACCTCCTTGCGCAGGCTCGGCTGGTCGGGAGCCTCCTTGCGGTAGGTGTACGAGGCGGTGCGGCGAGGGCCCGGATCGAGGCTGTCGCCGTAGCGCGAGCTCTTCATGCCGGCGATGGCGAACTGTTCCCCGCCCAGCGGCGTGGTCACCGGCAGGCCGCGTCCGCGGTCGATCGCCATCTGCACCAGGGCGTAGTTGGTCTGGCAGTAGTGGAAGCGCTGGCCGGGCGGGAACAGCACCGGCGCGGCCAGGGCCTCGTTCCAGGCGACGGCTTCCTCGACCCCGCCGTCCTTTTGGCGCGGCACGAAATCGGGCAGGCCCGAGGTGTGGCTGAGCAGGCGGCGCACCTGGATTGTGCGCCAGGCCTCCGGCAGGCCCTCGACGTAGGCGCCGATCGGCTTGTCGAGATCCAGGCGCCCGGCCTCGACCTCGCGCATGGCTGCAACACCGGTGAAGGCCTTGGTGATCGAGTTGATCGGGAAGGTGGTGGTCGGCGTCGCCTTGGTCCCGCTGGCCAGGTCGGCCACGCCATAGACCCGCGAGAAGACGATCGCCCCGTCCTTGACCACCACCACCTGCGCGCCGGGCACGTGGCGGTCGGCCATGAACCGCCGGACGAGGGCGTCGGCGCGGTCGGCCGGGGCCGGATCGGCGGCGAAGGCCAGTGGCGAAGCGACGAAGGTTGAGGCGGCGAGCGCCGGACAGGCCAGTCCGGCCGCCAGCAAGGCGCGGCGGTTCATGATGCGATTACCCCTGGAGCTGTCCCCGCCCCGGCGGGCAAGGGACCAGCCCGGAGCGTGGCGGGCCAGTTAATCTTCGGTCATGCGGCGCCGGTTTCCTTCCCCGGCGAACCCGCCTAGGAAGGGCCCATGCCGACCGGACCCGACATGATGCTGGAAGCCGCCTGCGGACCGGGACCGGTCTGCGGGGTCGACGAGGCCGGCCGCGGGCCGTGGGCCGGGCCGGTCAGCGCCGCCGCCGTGATCCTGGATCCGGCGCGCATCCCCAAGGGACTCAACGACTCCAAGAAGCTCTCGGCCAAGGCCCGCGCGGCCCTGGAGGACGAGATCAAGGACATGGCGCTCGCCTGGTGCGTGGGCATGGCCAGCGTCGAGGAGATCGCGGAGCTCAACATCCTGCACGCCGCGGGCCTGGCCATGCGGCGCGCAGTCGAGGGCCTGTCGGTGAAGCCCAGCTTCGCCCTGGTCGACGGCAATTATCGCTTCGTCCTGCCGTGCGAGGTCAAGACCGTGGTCAAGGGCGACAGCCTGTCGTGCTCGATCGCCGCGGCCTCGATCCTGGCCAAGGAAGCCCGCGACCGCATCATGGTCGAGATGGACGCGGTCTATCCCGGCTACGGCTTCGCCGGCCACAAGGGCTATCACGCCCCGATCCACCTGGAGGGCCTGAGGAAGCTCGGCCCCTCGCCGATCCACCGCCTGGGCTGGGCCCCGGTGAAGCTGGCGCTCGCGGGCGGGCTGGGCGGCCCGATGGACGGCCCGATGGACGGCGACGAAGCCTAGGTCCGGGCCGGCGCGGGCGCCCAAAGCGCCCAGAGACCGTCAGGCCTCCGCTTCCCAGACCGCCAGCGCCCCCAGCTGGCGCAGCCGCGCGAACAGGCGCTTGAGGTTGGCGTGGTTGGCCTGCGCCATGGCGGCCAGGCGGGGCAGGGCGTCCGGCGGAGCGGCGGCGACCCAGCCGTCCGGCCGGCGCAGGCAGAATCCCTGCGCCTCCAGCCCGTTCAGGTGGCGGCGGACGGTCTCGGGCGGCACCCGCAGCGAGCGGGCCAGGGCCGCCGTCCGCGCGGCCTGGCCGGTCGCGGCGGGATCGCGGGCCCAGGCCGGCAGGTCCTGCGCCGCCAGCGCCTCGATATTGGCCACCACCAGTTCCAGCAGCACGCGGCTGGCGATCAGGGCGCCGGTCAGGGCGATCAGGTCGTTGCAGGCGCGCAGCACATATTCCGACAGCGCCCAGTTCAACGCCCGCAGGGGCGGGGCCTCCTCGACGCCGCCCTCGGCCGGCTCGTTCGCCGCCAGGGCGCCGATGGCCTTCAGGTCGTGGTGGAAGCGGCGGGCCCGATCGCTGCGGGCCTGCATCTGGACGCGGTAGGCGCTGGTGGTCACCGCGCCGTTGGGCACCACGACGCCCTGCGGCCCGACCACGCACAGGCCCTCGCGCGCCAGTCGCAGCACCCGCCGGCGCACGGTCTCGAACGGCAGGACCAGTGACTGGGCGATGGCGTTGACGCTGACCGGCCGCCGCAACTCGTCGGGCGCGGATTCCGCCGCTCCGCCATAGACCGCCATCAGCGCGGGATCGCGCATCACCGTGGACATGTTGGCGTCCAGCGCGGCGGTCAGGATCCAGGCGTCGAGCAGGTCGTGGTCGCCGCGGGTGATCTCGATGGTGTCGCGCACATAGATCAGCGAGGCGCGGACTTCCTCGCCCAGGCGGCGCGCCGGCGCGGGGGCGGAGGGGCGGGATGTCGCCGGCGGATCAAGCATCGCTGGAACAGAGCAAGCGCGCGGGCCGGGCGCAAGACCGCGAAGCGCTCAGAATGAGTAGCGAGACGAGTATTTTTCTCCAGCGCGCGCCGCTTACAGTCCGCGCCGTCCGACTGCGACGGTCCTCGGGGGAGGACAGGTCGCGAACCGTTCGTGATCCGGCTGGGGGGCTGGAGGCCGACGGGGGGAGCGGGAAGCGTGCGGGGGCGCGCCTCCCGCTCCTGGAACCTTCCCTGGAAAATCGATCAGCGTCGCCGCGCGACCAGCGCCCACGCCGTCACCGCGACCGATACGCCCAGCGCCGCCGCGCCGATCCAGTCCCAGATCCCGTCTTCGAGCAAGGCGGCCACCAGGCCGAAAAGGCTGAGCGCCGCCACCACGACCGGGATGCGGAACATCTGCCAGAGGGTCAGATGCGGGCGGCTCATCGCACGCTTCCGCGCTTGACCAGCCACAGATAGACGCCCGAGCCCAGGATCACGATGGTGGCGAGGTCGAGCAGCGCCCACAGGATCTTCAGCGGCAGGCCGCCGTAGTCGCCGAAGTGCAGCGGCTGCGACAGCGACAGGGTCTTCACGTACCAGGGCGTGGGGGCCACGGCCGACAGCTGGCCGGTGCGGGCGTCGATCAGGGCCGGGGTGGTCAGGTGGGCGGTCAGCGGCGTGTCGCCGTGGAAGAACACTGCATAGTGGTGGTCGGTCGAATAGCTGCTGCCGGGGAAGGCCACGAACTGCAGCTGCTTGCCCGGCAGGGCCAGCTTGGCGCGTTCGACCGCGGCGGCCAGCGAGCTGCGCTCGCCCGTCGGTGCGGGCTTGTCATAGGCCTGTGTGAGCTCCTTCAGCGCCGTGTTCTTCCAGTAGCCGATGATCGGCGTGGCCAGGGTGTTGACCACCCCGGTGACGCCCACGACCAGAACCCAGGCCAGGGTCACCGCGCCCAGAAGGTTGTGGTAGTCGAGCCAGCGGGTGCGGGCCGCCTTGCGGGCCCGCACCGCGCCGAACGGCAGCTTGCGCATGAACGGGGCGTAGAGGACGACGCCCGAGACCAGGGCGGCCACCAGCAGGAGGCCCATGGCGCCGAGGAACAGCATGCCCGCCAGGCCCAGGAACATGTCGGTGTGCAGCTGGAGCAGGAACTCCATCACCGGATGACCCGCCACCGAGGGGGCGGGATCGCCGCTGGTCTGGTCGATCGGCTGGAAGCTGTAGCCTGACTTGCCCGGCTGGACGGTGGTGACGTTCACCACCGGCCGTTCCACGTCGAAGCTCATGAAGGCGGCGACCTCGCCCGGCTTGCGGGCGAGCGCCGTCTCCAGCACCTGGTCGAGGCTCAGCTTGGGGCCGTCCGGATGGGCCGGCGCCCAGGCCTGGTGCATCGCGACCTCCTCGATCTCGTGGGTGAACACGAGCGGAAGGCCGGTGACGCACAGCATCAGCAGGAATAGGGTCGAGACCAGGCTCGACCACTTGTGGACCCACGACCAGGCGCGGAGCGTCGACGGCTTCATCGCGGGCTTAGAAGTCCGTGGTGACCGACAGGCGCAGGGTGCGCGGGGCGCCCAGCGTCAGGTAGTTGGCGCCCGGATAGCCGCCGACCGCCACCCACTGGTTCTTGTCGGCCAGGTTCTCGATGCGGGCGCGCAGCGTGATCGGACGATCGCCGGCCTCGAAGGCGTAGCGCGCGCCGATGTCGAAGCGGGTCCAGGACCCCAGCTTGACGCTGTTGGTCGCGTTGGCGGCCTGCGAGCCGGTGTAGACGGCGCGGCCCTCGACGGTCAGGCCCTCGAGCGCGGCGACGTCGTACTCGACATTGAGGTTGGTCTGGAACTCCGGCACGCCGATCGGCGACTTGCCTTCCAGCGAGGCGTCGAGGGCGCGCTCGACCTTGGCGTCGACCCAGGTCGCGCCGCCGATCAGGCGCAGGCCCGGCGTCAGCTCGCCATAGGCGGTCAGTTCGACGCCCTGGTTCTTCTGCTCGCCGCCGGCGCTGTAGATGCGGCTGGCGGTGTCGAAATATTCGCTGGGCTGGGTGGTGCGGAACAGGCTGATCGTACCGCCGAACGAGCCGGCGTCGTACTTGGCGCCCAGCTCGGTCTGCTCGCCGCGGAACGGCGACAGGATCTCGCCGGCATTGGCCACGACCACGCCGTTGACCGTGCCTGGGGCCGTCTTGCCGGGGATCAGGGCCTGGGCGTAGTTCGCATAGAGCGAGATCTGGCCGGTCGGCTTGTAGACCACGGCCACCGCCGGGGTGGTGGCGTCGCCGTCATAGGCGCCGCTGCGCGCGCCGGTGTTGTAGTCGTACGAGCGGGTCTCGATCTCCTGGTAGCGGACGCCGGCGGTGACCAGCACGCGCTCGTCCAGGAACGACAGGGTGTCGGCGATCGCGACGCTGCGGGTCTTGGAGCGTTCGGTGACGTTCGGGTCAGACAGCGAACCGCCGATGAAGAAGTCGGCCGCCGGCTTGGCGACCTGCACCGGCGTGTAGAGGCTGCTGGTGAAGCCCGCGAAGTTGGAGAAGGCGTAGGCGTTGCGCGACTTCAGGTTCACCTGGGCGACCGAGGCGACGATGCTGTGGCCCACCGAGCCCGTTTCGAACTTGGCGCGCAGGCCTGCGTCCGCCGAGACGATCGTGTCCTGGCGGACGTTGTCGAAGCGATAGGCGCTGATCGTGCCGTCCGCCTGGGCGGTCGGGTTGGCCAGGACGTTGTCTTCCTTGCCCTTGCGGCCGCCGATCGCGGCCCAGGCGCTGACGTTGTCGGTCAGGTCGAACTCGCCGCGGGCCGCGCCGAACAGCTGGCGCTCGTCGGTGTAGGTCCAGTCCTGGGCGAAGTTCCTGCCGGCCGACGGGGCCTTGGGGATCGCGCCGGCCGGGGTGACGGTCGGGCGCGGGGCGTCGATGTGGTGGTCCTGCCAGCCGAGGTCGGCCGAGAAGCGGGCGCGCTCGCCGCGGCGGTCCAGACCCAGGCCGACCACCTTCAGGTCACGGTCCTGGCCGTCGATATTGGTCTCGCCGCCGTGCAGGCCCAGGTTCAGGCGCGCGCCGTAGGCGTCGCCCTGGCCAAAGCGCCGGGCCACGTCGGCGGTGGCGTAGAGCTGCTCGCCGCCGTCCCAGCCGGCGGTGACGCGGGTCAGAGGGCTGTTGCCAGCCCGCTTGGGCACCAGGTTGAAGGCGCCGCCGACGCCGCTGCCGCCCGGGGCCGCGCCGTTTAGGAAGGCGTTGGCGCCGCGGAAGACGTCGACACGCTCGACCAGCTCGGCGGCCACGAACTGCCGGGGCAGCACGCCGTAGAGGCCGTTATAGGTCATGTCGTCGGAATACACGGGGAAGCCGCGCACCACGTACAGCTCCTGGAAGTTGCCGAAGCCCTTGGTGACGCGCACTGTCGGGTCGTTCTGCAGCACGTCGCCGATGCTGATGGCCTGCTGGTTGCGGATCAGCTCTTCGGTGTAGCTGACCACCGAGAACGGGGTGTCCATGGTGTCGAGCGCGCCGAGCAGGCCCACGCGTGCGCCCTTGGCCACCTGGCCGCCGGCATAGGCGGGCGGCAGGCGCACCTGCGAGCCGGTGACGATCACTTCCTCGACGGCCGTGGCGTCGGCGTCCTGCGCCAGGGCAGGGCTCGCGGCCAGGGGAGCGAGCAGGGCGGTGGACAGCAGCAGGGCGAGGCGGGACGACACGGCATTTCTCCGACAGGTGAGAATGCGTCGCGATAGAGGGAAAGCGCTGTCGTGACAACAACGGGGCGCTCGATGGGCGAGTTTGGCGGTAACCTGTTGCCGTAACTCGCGTTTTGGCTGTGGAATTGTCGGGTGGCCGACGTTTACGGCCGCCGCCACCCGGTCGGCTGACCGACGCCCGCGGCGTCGATGCGGGCGATGGCCTGCGCCAGGGGCTCGATCGCCACGGCCATGTGGTGGGCGTTGGCGTGGACGATGGTGTCGCGGTCCAGCAGGATCGCCACGTGGCCCTTCCAGAACACCAGGTCGCCGCGCCGGCGCTCGGCCTCGTCGATGGGCTGGAAGAACGAAAACTGCATGTCGGTGTCGCGTGGGGCGGCGCGGCCCGTTGCGGCCAGGGCCTGCTGCACCAGGCCCGAGCAGTCCAAGCCCAGGCTCTCCCGCCCGCCCCACTGATAGGGCGCGCCCAGGAAGCCGAGGGCGACCTCGGCTGGGTCGACCGCGCTCGCCAGGCCGATCGGGGTCAGGTGGGCCTCGATGAACCAGCCCGTGCCCGCGCCCTTGGCGAAGCGGCCGTCGCGGGCCTCCACGCTCACCAGCGCCCCCAGGGAATAGAGCCCCTCGGGACGCGACTTGATGTTGGGCTCGCTGAACGCATAGGTCCGCAAGCCCGCCACCTGGTGGGTCGCCGGCTCGCCGAGCGGGGCCAGATCAGCCTGCGCCACCCAGCCCACATAGCCGTCGCGCGCGCCCTGGCCCCAGGCGAAGCCGTCCTGCACGTCGAGCACCGAAAAGCGTTCGCCGAACAGCAGCTGGGTCCATTGCTCGGCGTCGGCGGCCGGGGCCTTGCGCAGGGCGGCCGCCGGAACGGCGACCTGCCAGGCCTTGGGGGCGTCGTAGCGTTCGGCGGCCACCACGCCCTGCAGGGCGATGTCGGCGAGGTCCGGGCGGGCCAGGGTGAGGCGCGGATCCATCAGGCGAACCGGCTCTTCAGCATCGCATAGAGACCGCGGATGGCCTGGGCCTCGCCGCCGCTGGGACGGCCGGGCGCGCCCTTGGGGTTCCAGGCGAAGATATCGAGGTGCACCCACGATCCGGTGGTCGGCGCGAACCGCTGCAGGAACAGGGCGGCCGTCACCGAGCCGGCCTGGGCCCAGCCGTCGGGATCGTTCTTCAGGTCGGCGACGTCGCTTTCCAGCGCCTCGCGATAGCCGTCCCACAGCGGCATGCGCCAGACGGGGTCGGCGGCCTTGCGGGCGCCGGCCTCGATCTGCCCGGCCAGGGCGTCGTCGGGGGTGTAGAAGGGGATCACCTGCGGGCCCAGGGCGATGCGCGCCGCCCCGGTCAGGGTGGCGAGATCGATGGTCAGGGCCGGCGACAGCTCGCCCGCCCGGGTCAGGGCGTCGGCCAGGATCAGGCGCCCTTCGGCGTCGGTGTTGCCGACCTCGATGGAGAGGCCCGCGCGGCTGTCGAGCACGTCGCCCGGCCGCATGGCGTCGCCGGCGATGGCGTTCTCGACCACCGGGACCAGCACGACCAGGCGCACCGGCAGCTTGGCGGCCATGACCATGCGCGCGAGAGCAAGAGCGTGGGCGGCGCCGCCCATGTCCTTCTTCATCAGCCGCATGCCGGCCGAGGGCTTGATGTCCAGGCCGCCGGTGTCGAACACCACGCCCTTGCCGACGATGGCCACGACGGGGTTCTTCTCGTCGCCCCACTGGATCTCGAGCATGCGCGGCGCGCGCTCCGGCACGGCGGCGCGGCCCACCGCGTGGACGGCCGGATAGTTCTGCTCCAGCAGATCGTCGCCGACGATGGCCGAGAAACCGGCGCCGAACTGCTCGGCGATCTCGCGGGCGATGGTCTCGATCTGGCGCGGGCCCATGGCGTTGGCCGGGCTGTTGACCATGTCGCGGGCCAGGGCGCAGGCGTGGGCGATCGCCTGGATCTCGGCGACATCGACGCCGTCCGCCGCGACAAGGCGTCGCGCCCCGTCGGCGCCGCGGGCCTTGAAGCGGTCGAAGCGATAGGTCCCCAGGGCGAAGGCCAGGGCGATCTGGGCCGGGTCCAGGCCCTCAGGCGTGGCGTGCAGGCGATAGTCGCCGGCCGGCAGCTTGGCCGGCAGGGCGCGGAAGGCCATGGCGTCGGCCTTGCTGCCCTTGACCCGTTGTCCCAGGCCGAAAAGCACGCGGTCGAGCGCGCCTTCGGGGGTGGGCACGGCCACCGTCTGGCCGGCCTTGGCCGAGAAGTCCGACAGTTGGGCGAAGCCGCGCACGAAGCTGCGCCGCGCGTCGAGGAAGGCCGTCAGCTCGTCTTCCCACAGGGCGTGCACCGGGATCACGGGGCCATCGGCGGCGCCGCGCGAGGAGGCGGTGATCAGGGGTTCGGTCATGGGCCGGGGCCTTCGCGAATTTATGCTTAACGATTCCTTGAGGGGGCCGCGCGATGCTCGGCCGACCTTCCGGAGACATGCCTTCCATGTGTCGCAAGCCTGCCCTGCTCGCAACCGTCCTGACGCCCATTCTTCTGCTGAGCGTTCCGGCCCTGGCCGCCGGCAAGGGCGACAAGGCGGGCAAGACCGCCGCCAGCGCCCCGGTCGCCGCCCAGCCGGTCGCGCCGCGCAAGGCCGGCGCCGCCGAGCGCGCCGAGGCCGCCCGCATGGACCCGCTGGCCCGCGCCGCCTTCTGGAGCGCCGAGTTCGAGGCCGACCCGCGCGACGCCGACGCCGGGGTGGGGCTGTCCCAGGCCCTGCGCGCCCTGGGGCGCTATGACGACGCCGCGTCTGCCGCCGGCCGCGTGCTGGTTTCACATCCCAACAATGTCGAGGCGCTGCTGGAGTCGGCGCGCGTGCAACTGGCCCGCGGCGAGGGCTTCTTCGCCATCGAGCCGGCCAGGACCGCCGCCGCCGCCGCGCCGAAGGACTGGCGTCCGCAATCCTTGCTGGGCGTGGCGCTGGAACAGTCCAAGCGTGACGACGAGGCGCTCGTCGCCCACCGCCAGGCCGTGGCCCTGGCGCCGAACGAGGCCGCTCCCGCCGCCAACCTCGCCATGTACCTGGCCGGGCACGGCGATCTGGCCGGCGCCGAGACCCTGCTGCGCAAGGCCGTGGCCATGCCGTCCTCGACCATTCAGATCCGCCAGAACCTGGCCTTGATCGTCGGCCTGCAGGGCCGCGTCGACGAGGCCGAGCGCATGGCCCGCCAGGACCTGCCGCCGCAGATGGTCGACAACAACCTGGCCTGGCTGCGCGCGGCCCTGGGCCAGGGCTCGGCCACTCGCACCTGGGGCGCGGTCAAGGCCGGCGGCTAGGGCGCCAGCGTCACCCCGACATCCGGCCGGGTCTCGCCGTTGACCTGGGCCAGCCAGGCCGCCGCTATCGCCTCGGGGCCTTGCGAGCGCCGGGCGTGCAGCCAGCGCGGGGCGTCGGCGACGAAGCCGGCCCAGGCCTCGTCGTAGCGCTGCTCGAACCCGCCCGGACCCCAGTCCTGGCGCCGCTTGGCGATGCGGTCGGGCGCGAAGAAGAACACCGGCCTGGGCCCGGGCAGGCCGCCCTGGCGGCCGCCGGCCTCCCAGTGGGCGCCGCCGACCAGCATCGAATAGGCCAGTTCCTCGCCGAAGGTCTCGTGAATGGCCTTCAGCACGCCCGCGTCGCCGGCGAAGTCGACGGAGACCGCCGGCCGCGCGATCGCTGCGCCCGGCAGGTCGTCATAGGCCAGCACCTGGTCGTAGACGCCCAGGCCCTCGACGAAGGCGCGGCCGCGCGGCGAGGTCAGGCCGACGACCTTGGCCGCCCCGCGCTGTTTCAGCAGGTGGGCCAGGCCGATCGCGGTCTTGGCCGAGGCGCTGGTCAGCACGATCGACCCAGCGCCGAAGCCGGCGTGCTCGTCGAGGAAGTCCTCGATCAGGAACGAGGTGATGAACAGCGGCTGCAGCAGGGCGCGGTGGTCGTCCTGGCGCGGGTCGTCGTCCACCGCCTGATAGTGGTTGTAGGCGGCCGCCAGGCCCTGGCGATGGGGCGCGGTGTCGACGAGGCCCGTGCGGCCGGGCCGGGCCTGCACCGTCAGGTGCGTCGACATCGGCAGGTAGCCGTAGAACCGCCGCCCGACCGCGACCTCGGGATGGGCCGAGGCCTCGACCCGGGCGTGACCCCAGACCGGAACCCGACCCCAGCCCTCGGGGCCGGGGAAGAAGTCCCAGTAGCGCATGGCCTCGCCGAAGGCGGCGTAGGTGACGTTGTTGGCGGTCAGGGCGAAGTTCTCGATCGCCAGCCGGACCTGGCCGTCCTCCAGCGGCGGCGGTCCGGCTTCTTCGAAGCGCGTGGCGCGCAGGTCGGACTTGGCGACCAGAAAATCCCAGGCCATGGCCTACTCCCTCGGCGAGCGACGAGCGGGAGTAGGCGGTCGGACTTGCCGGAAGTCAAACGATTGTTTGAATTCTGTTCTCCGGCCCGGATGGCGAGGGGGCTACCCCGCCGGGAAGATCCGCAGCGCCGCGTACTGCAGCAGCATGATCGTCTTGGCGTCGCGGATGGCGCCGGAGTCGACCATCGCCAGAGCCTCTTCGATCGTGACCTCGTGGACGGCGATGTCCTCGCCCTCGTCGGCCTCGCCGCCGCCGGCCGAGACGCGGTCGCCCGGACCGTACTCGCCGACGAAGAAGTGCAGGCGCTCGGTCACCGAGCCGGGGCTCATGAAGGCGTCGAAGATCTTGCGCACCTTGTCGATCCGGAAGCCGGTCTCTTCCTCGACCTCGGCGCGGATGCGGGTCTCGGGGTCGGCGTCGTCGAGCAGGCCGGCGGGCGCCTCGATCAACAGGTCGTCGTGGCCGTTGACGAAGGCCGGATAGCGGAACTGGCCGACCAGCACGACGGTGCGGCGGGCCGGGTCATAGAGCAGGATCGTCGCGCCGTTGCCCCGGTCGTAGGTCTCGCGCGACTGGCGCTGCCAGGTCCCGTCGGCGCGCAGGTACGAGAAGGTGGTCTTCTTCAGCGTGTACCAGTCGTCGGACAGCACGGTGACGTCCTCGACGCGGATGCGATCGGCGATGGACATGGCGGGAACTCCGTTACGGGCCTTGAAGGCTCGCGTCCAGGCGAGCCTCAGGCGATCTGCTGCGGCGCCAGCCGCGCCTGCGTCAACCCGACGCTCGCCTCGACGACGAAGCGGCTGCCCCGGCCAAGGGTGCTGTCGACGCCGATCGTCCCGCCCATGGTCTCGACGATCTGGCGGGTGATGCTGAGGCCAAGGCCGGAGCCGCCCTCGTGGCGCGAGGCGTCGCCCACCTGCTCGAACGGCCGGAAGATGGCGTCCAACTGGTCGGCGGCGATGCCGACACCGGTGTCCTCCACCGTGAAGGCAAGGCGCGCCGTGTCGCCCGCCTCGCCCTCCAGGCGCTCGACCCGCAGGGTGACCGAGCCGGCGTCGGTGAACTTCACGGCGTTGCCCAGCAGGTTGATCAGCACCTGCCGCAGCCGCTTGGGATCGGCGACGATCTGGGACGGGACCTCGGGGGCCATGGCGACGGCGAAGGCCAGGCCCTTTTCCTCGGCCCGCAGGCGGAACATCGGATCCAGCTCGGCCAGGCACGCAGCCAGGTCGAAGGCGACCGGCTGCAGGTCCAGCTTGCCCGCCTCGATCTTGGCCAGGTCGAGGATGTCGGTGATGACCGCCAGCAGATGCTCGCCGCTGGAGCGGATGGCGTCGACGGCCGTGCGCTGCCGGGCATCCAGGTTCCCGCGGCTGAGCCAGTAGCTGTAGCCGATCACCGCGTTCAGCGGCGTGCGCAGTTCGTGGCTCATATGGCTGAGGAACTGCGACTTGGCGGCGTTGGCGGTCTCGGCGGCGATGCGAGCGTCCGACAGGGCGAGGGCCTCGTCCGCCTGCTGGCGCTGGCGGGCCTCGAAATCGCGGCGCATGCCCAGCAGGCGATGCACCAGGAAGGCGCCGATCATCAACAGCCAGACGCCCAGGATAATCAGGTACCACTGCTCGTCCGACAGCTGGACGCCCTCGGCGCGCACGGCGTCCATCGACACGGACAGCGGGCCGGGCGCCGCGCCGCTGACGGCGACGGCGATCGCGCGCACCTCGGAGAAGTCCGCGCCGACGTCGCGGCGCGACAGCCCGTGGCTCGACAGCCACCACTGCTCGGGCTCCAGCCGGTCGAGCGGCAAGACGATGGTGTTGGCGCCGGGGACCACCGAGACCTCGGCCCCCAGCGGTACGTCCATGTCGCCCAGCCGCGCGCGCAGGGCGGCCGGCGGGGCGGTCTTGACCACCACCTTCAGGCGGTCGGCCTCGCCGCGCCAGTGCAGTTGCAGGGTCAGGGTCTGGAAGCGCGAGAAGTCGAGGCCCCGGGCCTTGGCGCCGGGGTTCAGCAGCAGGCCGTAGCCGCAGTAGGGATAGGCGACGCCCGCGCGGATCTCGCACGACCAGGCCATCGGCCGGTCCGGATCGGGCGTCACCGTCGAGCGGCCGCCGGTCTCGTAATCGGCGAAGGCGTAGCCGGCGAACTGGGTCGATCCCGGGGTCAGTTCCAGCGCCTGGCGGGTGAGGGCGCTCTTGCCCAGCACCGCGGCGAAGGTGACCAGCACCAGCAGGAAGATGACCGCCTCGACCTTGAGGTGGCGGTAGCGCAGCCAGCCGGCGTCGTTCTCGTTCGACGCGGCCGGCCGATCGGCCCGGCGGTCGAGGAAACGGAACGGACGCTGGGGCACGAGGCGCTCCTGAAGGGCCTGCGCGGCCGGTGGAAAGTCGGGAGCGGCGACCTTATGCGGTCATGTTTGATCGCCGTTTAACGGCGGACGAAATTTCTTGCCGAACCGTCGCGAATTGCCGGCTTTGCGTCTTTGCCGTGTCAACATGGCATGGTTCAACCAGGCATGGGGCGCGCGACGCGGCCCCGATCCCGTCATGGAGCCGCCGCATGTCCGTCCGTCGTCAGCTTGTCGCCGCCGTCGCCCTGGCGGGCTTGATCTCAGGGGCCGCGGTCGCGCCGGCCTGCGCCCAGATCCCGTCGAACCTGCGCGACCTGGTCGGCGCCCGCGCCGCCGACGGCGAGAGCGAACTGCAGGCCCGCGGCTACGCGCTGGACCACGTGGACGAGGGCGGCTCGGCCAAGTTCGGTTACTGGCGGCGCGGCGACGAATGCGTGCAGGTCACCACCCGCGACGGCCGCTACCTGACCATCGTCGAGGCCCGCAACATGTGCCGCAAGAAGAGCTCGGGCTCGGACGCCTCGGCGGTGGTGGCGGGCGTCGCCATCGTCGGCCTGGCCGCCGCCCTGGCGGCCCACAAGAAGAAGCACGACGACGCCGACCGCGACCACGACGCCGAGTACGAGCGCGGCTACCAGGCGGCGATGTACGGTTCCGACTACGACGATCGCCACGAGAGCGAGGGCTATCACGAAGGCTATCTCGCCGGGCAGTCCGAGCGCGACAACCGCCGCTTCTCCAACTCCCGCTATGTGCGCAACGCCCCGCGTGCGGCCCAGGACGCCTGCTCGCGCCGGGCCGACGAGTACCAGAGCCGCCCCTACGGCAGCAGCGTGCCGATCAGCGTCCGCGACCTTGGCCGCGGCGACTGGGAACTGACCATGGCCACGGGCTCGTACCGCTCGCGCTGCACGGTCTCGTCGGACGGCCAGGTGCGGGCGATGAACCCCTACTGAGCGGTCACAGCAGCGCCAGCGGCAGCACGATCAGCAGCATGTAGAAGAGGGCGCGCGCCAGGGCGGCGATGGCCATGACGGTCGCGCGCGCCTTGCTGATCTTCAGGTGCTTCGACAGCCAGCGGCCTTCGGTGAGGATCAGCCAGGCGGTCGCGGCCAGGATCAAGGCGCAGCCCGCCGCGCTCCAGGCCGTCCCGCCGCGCTGCACGGCCATCAGGCCCAGCGAAACGCACAATGTTGTCGGCGCGGCTAGGTAGCACTGGGCGTAGAACGGCTTGCGCAAGGTTCGGCGCGAGACGGCGTGGCCCTGTTTGCTCAGCAGGGTCAGGGTGACGACCAGCGGGGTCATGCCAAACAGCAGGCAACGGAACATCAGCAGGTTCTGCTGGGAGTCGAAGACCGCCTTGGCCAGGGGCGTGGCCCCTTGCGGTTGCGGCGCGTGCAGCGCCCAGGCCAGGGCGTTGGCGATCACAAGGGTGATGATGAGCAACACCGGCGGGCTCAGCGAGTCGTCGTAGCGCTGGTCCTCGGGCTGGCCTTCCTCGCGATCGGAATAGGCCATGGCGGTGAGCGGGCGGGTGACGATCCGCAGCATGGTGCGCGGATAGAAATAGAGCCAGGTCATGGCTTCGAAGAGCAGTTCCTCGAAGCTTCTCAGGATCTTCAGCAGGTCCACGGCGTGCGCCTCGTTCGTCGCTCCTGCCGGTGATAGCAGCGGCGTTCGGCGGGTTTCCAGCCTTTCGACCGTCGCGGGCGCGGCGGAAGCTATACACGCATGGCGAAGCCGGGCCTAAATCCCGCGACAGCGGAGCTTCGAGCATGGCCACCCGGCGCGACTTTCCCTACTACCTCGGCGAGCCGGTCGCCCTGTCGGGGCTCGGCTGGATGCTGGCCCTGGGCGGCTGCGTCGCCGGCTTTCTGGCGCTGATCCTGATCCCGCGCGGCGAGGCGGGCCAGGCGCCGGGCCTCATCGGCCCCTTGCTCTTCGTGACCCTGCCCCTGGTCGGCCTGGCGTTGGCGGCGGGCAGGCGATGGACGGCGCTGTTCCCGCGGCCTGCCGCCCGCGACCTGCTGCTGGGCCTGGCGTTCACGCCGCTGGCGCTGCTGGTCTCCGGCGTCGTGGCGTTCTTCTATGGCAAGGGAGGCTTGGCGCAGGCCAATCCCGTCGCCGGGATCCTGCTTCATCTGGAGCCCATGGAGCGGGCGGTGTTCATCGCCGGGACCGCGCCGCAGCTGCTGGGCGAGGAGCTGGTGACCGTCCTGCCCTTTCTGGCGGTGCTGACCCTGTGCCGTCGGCGACTGGTCCTGCCGCGCGGCGCCTCGATCCTCGCAGCCTGGATCGTTTCGGCGGCAATCTTCGGTCTGCTGCACCTGCCGACCTACGGCTGGAACCTCGTCCAGGTGCTGCTGGTGATCGGCGTGGCGCGGCTGGTGCTGACGATTCCCTACCTGCTGACGAAAAGCGTCTGGTCCTCGTTTGCGGCCCACCTCACCCTGGACTGGTCGATCTTCGCGCTGGTGCTATTGGGAAGCGCCCGGACCTAGCGCGCCCAAGCCCTTGGCCTGACTCAGCTTCCGGCGCTTTTGCGCGGTTGACATCGCTCGGCTCGTCGCTTATCCACCGCCCCTCACTCGCGGCGGCCAACCGGCTTTCGCGTCAACGCTATTAGTTTCGGAGCCACGTCGTGAAGCGGACATTCCAGCCGTCGAAGCTCGTGCGAGCCCGCCGTCATGGCTACCGCGCCCGCATGGCCACCAAGAATGGTCAAAAGATCGTCGCGCGTCGCCGCGCCAAGGGCCGCAAGCGCCTGACGGCCTAAGAGCGGGTCCCCCGCTCTTCTTTCCTGCTCCGGCAGGATCGTACGACATGACAAAAGCCGCCCCTTCCCAGAACCAGGCCTCCAGCCTGCGCCGGAAAGGGCGGCTTTTTTCATGACCGATTCCCAAGTTTCGGCCGTCGCCCCGCAAAAGGGGCCGAAGATCGAGCGCCTCAAGGTGCGCGCCGACTTCCTCAAGGCCGCCAAGGCGCCTTCGCTGTCGCGCGGCGCCGTCTTCATGCAGCTGCGCCCGCGGGGCGATGAGAACGCCCTGATCCGGGTCGGTTTCACCGCTTCGAAGAAGGTCGGCGGCTCGGTGGAGCGCAATCGCGCCAAAAGACGCCTTCGAGAGGCGGCCCGGCTGCTTCTGCCCCTTCATGGACGCCCCGGTTGCGACTATGTGTTCATCGCTCGCGGCGGCACGCGCTCGCGGCCCTGGGGGCGTTTGCTTGACGATGTAAAAGCCGCGCTGATAAGCCTCGCGGCCGAAATCGACCGCGGGAGCAAGCCTGCCCAATCTGGGGCTATCTCTCCCGCGCCCGCCTCACCCTCTTCGCACGCGCAAGCGCCCGAACCCTCCGATCCCGGTTAAGTCTCAATGCAGAACGACAACAAGAACACGCTGGTCTTCATCGTCAGCGCGTTGGCGATCCTGATCGGCTACCAATTCTTCGTGCTGGGCCCGAACCAGAAGAAGCAGGAAGCCGCCGCCCGCGCCAAGAAGGCCGCCGAGGCTCAGGCCGCCGCCGCCAATCCTGGCATGGCCATCGGACCGGACGGCAAGCCGCAGCCGATCAAGCTGTCGCGCGAGGCCGCCAAGGCCGCCAGCCCGCGCATCCCGATCGACACCCCGACCCTGTCGGGTTCGGTTTCGCTGAAGAGCGGCAGCGTCGACGACCTGCTGCTCAAGGGCTATCGCCAGACCACCGACAAGGCCTCGCCGCCGGTCGAGCTGCTGCGCCCCGCCGGCGCGGAGAACGCCTTCTTCACGCTGTTCGGCTGGAGCGGCCAGAACCTGGGCGCCATGCCGGGCCAGGACACGGTGTGGACCGCCGCGCCGGGCCAGACCCTGCGCCCGGGCTCGCCCGTCACCCTGACCTATGACAACGGCGCTGGCCTGGTGTTCAACCGCACCATCGCCGTCGACGCCGACGCCATGTTCACCGTCACCGACAGCGTCCGCAACAACGGCGGCCAGCCGGTGTCGATCACGCCCTACGCCTCGGTGCGTCGCTGGGGCGTCCCGGCCGATCTCGGCAAGAACCACATCGTCCATGAAGGGGCGATCGGCATGCTGGGCGAGAAGGACTACAAGCTCGAGCAGTCCAAGTACCAGAAGTGGAAGAAGGACAAGCCGCAGCAGACCATCGCCTCGGTCGGCGGCTGGACCGGCATCACCGACAAATACTGGCTGACGGCCCTGATCCCGACCCAGAACGAGCGCATCAACGCCCAATACAACGTCACGCCCGTCGGCGGCGTGGACGTCTACGAAGCCAACTTCGCCGCTGTCGCCAAGACCGTGAACCCGGGCCAGGCCGTCACCGAGACGACCCGCCTGTTCGCCGGCGCCAAGACCGTGCCGCTGTTGCGCAAGTACGAGTACGGCGAAGGCCAGGCTCCGGCCTGGTGGCAGTTCTGGAGCAAGAAGGCCCAGGCCATCCCGCGCTTCGAGTGGGCCGTGGACTGGGGCATGTTCGCCCTCATCACCCGGCCGATCTTCAACGTGCTGGAGATCTTCTACAAGCTGGTCGGCAACTTCGGCATCGCCATCATGCTGCTGACCGTGACCCTGAAGCTCATCCTCTATCCGCTGGCGGACAAGAGCTACGAGTCGATGGCGAAGATGAAGAAGGTCGCCCCCGAGGTCGAGAAGCTGCGCGCCAAGCACAAGGAAGATCCTGCCAAGCAGCAGCAGGAGATGATGGCGCTGTACGCCAAGGAGAAGATCAACCCGTTCATGGGCTGCGTGCCCATGCTGATCCAGATCCCGGTGTTCTACTCGCTGTATAAGGTGCTGACGGTCACCATCGAAATGCGGCATGCGCCGTTCTTCGGCTGGATCCAGGACCTGTCGGCGCCCGATCCGACCACCATCTTCAACCTGTTCGGCCTGATCCCGTGGGATCCGGGCATGCTGCCCTTCGTCGGCGCCATGATCGCGCACCTGGGCGTCTGGCCGCTGCTCTACGGCTTCACCATGTGGCTGACCACGGCGATGAACCCGCCGGCTGGTGATCCGATGCAGCAGAAGATCTTCCAGCTGTTCCCGATCATCTTCACCTTCACGCTGTCGGGCTTCGCCGTCGGCCTGGTGATCTACTGGTGCTGGAGCAACGTGCTGACGATCATCCAGCAATACATCATCATGCGCCGCTACAAGGTCGAGAACCCGATCGACAAGATCATCGGGCGACTGACCGGCAAGTCCGCGACGGCCACCTGATGACCGATCCGATCGAACCGCTTTACACCGACGAGGAGATCGAGGCGGCCCGGGTGCTGTTCGCCCAGCCGGTCTCGTTCATGATGGGGGCCGTCCGCATGGACGGCCTGCCGCCCGCCGACCTGCCCGAAGTGGCCTTCGCCGGCCGCTCCAACGTCGGCAAGTCGAGCCTGATCAACGGCCTCGTCGGCCAGAAGTACCTGGCCCGGGCCTCCAACGAGCCGGGCCGCACGCGCGAGCTGAACTTCTTCCTGCTGGCCGAGCAGCTGCGCCTGGTCGACCTGCCGGGCTACGGCTTCGCGCGCGTCTCGCGCTCGACCGCCAGCAAGTTCCAGGACCTGGGCCGTCAGTTCCTGCGCGGCCGTCCCAACCTCAAGCGGGTCTACCTGCTGATCGACTCGCGCCATGGCCTCAAGAAGGTCGACGCCGAGGCGATGGATGCGCTCGACATCTCGGCGGTGTCCTATCAGATCGTCCTGACCAAGGCCGACAAGATCAAGCCGCCCGAGGTCGACAAGGTCGTGGCCGATACGCTCAAAGCCATCGCCAAGCGCCCGGCCGCCTTCCCGCGGGTGATCGCCACCTCGTCGGAAAAGGGCCTGGGCCTGCCGGAACTGCGGGCCGAGATCCAGCGGACCTGCCTGAGCTGACCCCCTCCGGCCCTCCGGGCCACCTCCCCCGGAGGGGGAGGATTTGGAACCGCCGACGCCGGAAAGATGCTCCCCCTCTGGGGGAGCTGTCGCGGAGCGGCTGAGGGGGAGCGCGCTCCCGCGCCACGGTCTCTGTGAAATGATCCGCGCACGGATCATCCGCGCACCTACATAAAATCGCAATAAAACTGTCGCCGAAACTTCTCTGGCTCAAGAGTTGTGGCGAAACTATGCCCTCCCCCGACAAGAACACCCGTGTCCCCCGGTGTCGGGCCGATGGCGCGGAGTGTCCGTGGGGATGTTCCGATGAAGAAGACCGCTCTGCTGGCGCTGTGCGCCATCGCTCCGCTGGCGCTCGCCGCCCAGGCCGCGGCCGCCGACCTGGCCGACGCCCCGATCGCCACCGCCGCCGAAGAACCGGTCACCGCTTCCGAAGTGGTCGTCCAGGCCGGCATCGCCTATCGCAACCGCACCGAGGAGACCGCTCCGGTCCTCGAATACGGCCTCGACTACTTCCAGCGCTTCGAGCCGCTGAGCGCCGGCGACGCCCTCAAGCGCGTGCCCTCGGTGGCCTTCCTGTCGGACGTGCTGGAATCGGACGGCGTGCGCCTGCGCGGCCTCGACCCGGCCTATACCCAGATCCTGATCAACGGCGAGAAGGTCCCGGGCGCCGGCTCGGGCTCGGGCGCGTTCGGCGCCGGCGCCGACGGCTCGTTCTTCGTCGACCGCATCCCGGCCGAACTGATCGAGCGCATCGAGATCGTCCGTAGCGCCAGCGCCAACCGCAGCGGCGACGCCGTCGCCGGCGCCATCAACATCGTGCTGCGCGACGCCTACGCCCTGGACGGCGGCTTCGTCCGCGCCGGCGCGATGATGTTCGACGACAAGCGCATCCGCGAGACCGTCGGCGGCGTGTGGGGCGGCCAGGTCGGCCCCGGTCGCCTGCTGATCGGCGCCAACCTGCAGGGCCGCCGCAATCCCAAGCTCAAGACCAGCCTGCGCTACGACGAGCCGAACGGCACGCTCGACAACAGCGAAGTCCAGACCGACACCCGCAACGGCACCGACTATTCGGTCAACGCCAGCTACCAGGTTCCGGTGGCCGGCGGCGACCTGTCGCTGGCCGGCTTCTTCGTCCGCACCGACCGCACGCAGGACGAGGACTCGATCGAGTACGCCAAGGACATCCGCACCAACGCCAACATCCAGACGATCAACAACAACGACGTCCAGATCGACCAGGACAGCTGGTCGCTGACCGGCAAATACAAGCGCGACATGCTGGGCGGCCGCACCTCGGTGAAGCTCGGCTACGCTGGCTTCAAGGGCAAGGAAGACGAGTTCGAGGACGAGATCGAGTACCTGCGCGACGCGATCCCGTTCCCGGACGGCGACCGCATCACCCGCGACAAGTCGCGCCGCGATATCGACGACACCGAAGTTTCGGCCAAGATCGAGCACGAGCGTGACCTGTCGTTCGGCGCCGAGCTGGAGTTCGGCCTGCAGTACGAGAAGAAGGAACGCGACACCTACTTCACCGAGGTTCCGCGTAACCGCTACAACCTGCCCCAGGCCAACCCGCCTGCCTTCGGCGCCTATGCTCCGATCGCCGGCGGCGACTCGACCTTCGAGCAGACCCGCCTCGACCCCTACGTCATGCTGTCGGGCAAGTCCGGCGCTCTGAAATGGGAAGCGGGCCTGCGCTACGAGACCACCGACGTCTCGATCGAGGACCGCACGGCGAACGAGACCTACGACGCCGACTACAAGATCCTGCTGCCGTCGGCCTCGGTGCGCTACAACCTGACGGCCAGCGACCAGTTCTACGCCGCCACGGCCCGCACGGTCCGCCGTCCCAGCTTCGAGTACCTGTCGCCGGCGACCCTGGAAGCCGAACTGGGCGACAACGACTTCATCGGCGTGCCCACCCTGAAGCCGGAAACGGCCTGGGGCCTGGACGTCGGCTACGAGCGCCGCCTGGGCCGCTCGGGCGTCGCCGGCGTCAACGTCTTCTATCGCAAGGTCAACGACCTGCTGGAGCTCTACAACACGGGCGACGAAGGCAGCGAAGGCGACGGCACCTTCGTCTACTCGGCGCGCAACGCCGGCGACGGCAAGGTCTGGGGTATCGAGTTCGACCTCTCGACCCCGCTGACCGTCATCGGCCTCGAGAACACCGGCGTGTTCCTGAACTACTCGTGGCTGGATAGCGACATCGACGACGAGTTCGGCTCGCGCAAGTTCAACAGCCAGTCGGACTACGTGCTGAACGTCGGCTTCATCCAGGACCTGCCGACCTGGGGCGCTTCGTTCGGCGTGACCTACCGCAAGCAGGGCGAGGCCTACAGCCGCGTCGTCGGCGAGGAAGTCACCACCACCTACGGCGGCGACCTGGAGATGTTCGTCGAGAAGCGCATCGGCAAGGACATCACCATCCGCCTGACCGGCTCGAACCTGCTGGACGCCTCCAAGAAGGAGAGCTTCAACAAGTTCACCACCATCGAGGACCAGGTCGACCGCAGCTTCGACGAGTACGAGCTCGAGCGCGAGCAGGCCGGCCCGGTGTTCCAGCTGATCGCCCGCATGGCGTTCTGATCGGAACCCTCAAGGCCTGGAAACACGGAAGGCGGCGTCCGAAAGGGCGCCGCCTTTTTCTTTGTTCCTCCCCCTGAAGGGGGAGGATCGCTCAAGCCGCGCGGCCGTTGCCCTCGTCGGTCATGAAGCCCATCAGGACGTCGATGCGCTTGACCAGTTCGGCGCGGGCCATGGCGCCGGTGACCTCGACCTGGGTCATGGCGCCAAGCGCGTTGGCGGCCTCGATCAGGCGTGGTTCCTTCACCGCCTCGCCGACGGCGCGCAGTTCGGCGGCCTGGGCGGCCAGGGCGCGGCGGGCCTGGGCCGGATCGCTGTCCAGCGACTGGGCGGCGGACTTGACGATGCGCAGGGCCTGCGAAAGGCGGGCGGCGGGCGTGCCGGCGGCGTCGGCCTTGCGCTTGCGCGGCCCCTTGTATTCGGCCGAGTTGAAGCGGCGGCGGTCGGGGCCGACGTATTGCACGGCCTCCACCCAGTCGCGCGGCTTCATCGTCACCGCTTCCAGGCGCCGTTCCAGGTCCTTGATCGTGAACGGCTTGCGCATGAACTCGTGGATGCCGGCGTCACGGGCGCCGAAGATCGCCTCGGCCGTGGCTTCGGCGGTGCACATGATGATCGGGGCCTGGCGGCAGGCCAGATCGCTGCGGCGAATCTTCTTGGCCAGGGCCAGGCCGTCGACGCCGGCGCTGGAATGCTCGACGAAGATCATCTGCGGGTCGACGGTGCGCACCATCCCCCAGCCCTGCTCGATGGTCGGGGCGGAAAAGACCTGCACATTGCCCACGTGGCGCAGCTGGTCGCCCAGCAGGCGGACGGCGGCCGTGCTCGGGTCGACGACCAGCACGCGCTGCATCTTGGCGGCGATGCGCTGCAGGGTGCGGGGGTTGCCGTCGAACACGGGGCGGGGTCTCCAGAAGATCGGACCCGACTCTTAACCCCAGGAGGGTAAAAAACCGCTTGATGATCCGCAGGCGACCTGTGCGTCAGTTCGCCTTGTCTAGACCGCCAGCGAGGCCGAAAGCCCGGAGTCGAAATCCTGCAGGATGTCGACGGCTTCCTCCACGTCGACGATGGCCGGCTGGCCCTCGGGGAAGCGGTAGCGCCAGAAGCTGGCGATGTGCGAGATCACCCCGACCTTCTCGCCCAGGGACAGGAACATGTCGGGGGCGCGCAGCAGGAACTCGCGGAAGGCCTGCGGCTTGCCGTTGTCGATCAGGTCCTCGAAGGCGTCGTCATAGACCTTGATGGTGCGCAGCACGGAGGCGCGTTCCAGCACCACGCCCTGTTGCAGGCGCTTGCGGGCGTCGTCCACATACCGGGCGGTTTCGGCCTCGCGGGCGCCGGTGATAATCATCTGGCCGATCTCGCCGGCCGTGGCGGTCAGCTGCGGCCACAGGCGGGTGAGCATCCACTTGTAATAGAGGAAGCCCTTCCAGCTGAAGACGCCCTCCTTGAAGCTCTCGCCCTCCAGCACCAGGGTCTCTCGCAGCGGCTCCAGCCGCTCGTCGACGTCGGTGGAGAGCAGGGCCTCGACCAGGCGGGCGGCGGCCGCGCCGTTGACCCGGCCGCTGTCGCGATAGGCCAGGTCGATCAGCCGCGAGATCTCCAGCGCCACGAAGCCCTGCATCTGCTCCAGGTCGCCCGGCGACAGGGCGAAGTAGCAGGGCGCCACGATCATGCCGTGGCGGCGCAGGTGCTCGCGCAGCAGGAACGGGTCCAGCGACGGCAGCATGTCGATCATGCGCAGCGTGGCCAGGTCCCGCGTCATGTCCGACGGGTCGTTGCAGGCCTCACGCAGCAGGTCGATCCAGCCGCGCTGGCCGACGAAGAACGACTGGCCGCCCAGGGAGAGGTCGCTGCGCTCGAACGGGATGATGATCTTGGTCGCCGTGGGGCGCGCCTCGTCGAACAGGAAGAGGTCGTCGCTGCGCAGGCGGTGCTTGACGATCAGGGCGTTGTTCAGGACCCGGTTGCGAAACAGCGGGTGCTGGGAATATTCGGGCCGCTGGCTGCTGTCGGCGGCGATGGCCAGCAGGTTCAGCACCCGGCTGGTCGACGCGGTGCGCTCCAGGGCGCGCAGGCTGCGCGTCAGGCGGTCCGGCTTGCGGACAGGAGCGAGCTTTCGGCGCGCGGACAAGATCAGGAGCCCCCTTGGTTACGGGGGGAGTTGTAGCGCTGGCGGACTAAATAAACGCTAACCGTGACCGCAGGTAGTCCCCGGAATGGGGATTAGCGGATGGCGGGAGCGCCGGCTTTGTAAGGAACCTCCCCCTATGGGGGAGGCGATCGCGCAGCGATCGGTGGGGGGAGTTTGCGAAATCGGCGAAGGTCGGTGGCGGCTGATAACGGCCCCCCACCGGCCTTCGGCCGCCTCCCCCAGAGGGGGAGGTTTCTCGCTCAAGATCCTCCCCCTATGAGGGAGGCGCCCGGAGGGCCGGAGGGGGTCACCCCTCGAACGGATCGCGCATCAGGATGGTGTCGTCGCGCTCGGGGCTGGTCGACAGCAGGGCCACCGGGGCGCCGATCAGTTCCTCGACGCGGCGCACGTACTTGATGGCGTTGGCGTTGAGGTCCTTGAACGAGCGGGCGCCGGCGGTGCTTTCGCTCCAGCCTTCCATCTCCTCGTAGATCGGCTCGGCGGCCGCCTGGTCGCGCATGCCGGCAGGCAGGTAGTCGACGACCTTGTCGCCGATCTTGTAGCCGACGCAGATCTTCAGGGTCGAAAGGCCGTCCAGCACGTCCAGCTTGGTCAGGGCGATGCCGTCGATGCCGTTGATGGCCACCGACTGGCGCACCAGCACCGCGTCGAACCAGCCGCAGCGACGCGGACGGCCGGTGTTGACGCCGACCTCGCGGCCGATCGTGGCCAGGTGCTTGCCCACGTCGTCCGAGAGTTCGCAGGCGAACGGGCCTTCGCCGACGCGGGTGGTGTAGGCCTTGACGATGCCCAGCACGTAGCCCGGGCCCTTGGGGCCCATGCCCGAACCGGCGGCGGCCTGGCCGGCGACGGTGTTGGACGAGGTGACGAACGGATAGGTGCCGTGGTCGACGTCCAGCAGGGCGCCTTGCGCGCCTTCGAACAGGATGCGGCGGCCGGCCTTCTTGGCCTGATCCAGCACCCGCCAGGCCGGCTGGGCGTAGGCCAGGATCTGCGGGGCGATCTCCATCAGCTGGTCGAACAGCTGGGCCGCATCGGCGTCCGGCAGGCCAAGGCCGCGACGCAGGGCGCCGTGGTGGCTGAGCAGGCGCTCGATCTTCGGCTTCAGGGCCTCGGGATCGGCCAGGTCGGCGACGCGGATGGCGCGACGGCCGACCTTGTCCTCGTAGGCCGGGCCGATGCCGCGGCCGGTGGTGCCGATCTTCTGGCTGGAGGCGGCTTCACGCGCCTGGTCCAGGTCGCGATGCAGCGGCAGGATCAGGGTGGCGTTGTCGGCCAGCACCAGCAGGTCGGGGGTGATGTTGACGCCCTGGTCGGCGATCTTGCCGATCTCGGTCAGCAGGTGCCAGGGGTCGACGACGACGCCGTTGCCGATGACCGAGGTCTTGCCCTGCACCACGCCCGACGGCAGCAGGGCCAGCTTGTAGACCTTGCCGTCCACCACCAGCGTATGGCCGGCGTTGTGGCCGCCCTGGAAGCGCACGACGACGTCGGCCCGGTTGGAGAGCCAGTCGACGATCTTGCCCTTGCCCTCGTCGCCCCACTGGGCGCCCACGACGGTCACGTTGGCCATGATAGAGATATGCCTTGTCACCTGCCCGGTAGCGCCCGCGGCCCTTCGACAGGACTCGGCGGCGGACGTTGTCTCGATTGTAGGTGACGAACGGGGGGCCGTCAGGCGGCCCCCGCGAAGTCAGAAGGCGTAAAGCAGGCGCACGCCCAGATCGTCAAGCCCCTGGTTCTTGCCCTGGTGGAAGATCTGGCCGTTCGACAGGTGCACGTAGGACAGCTCGGCGGCCCACTTGTCGTTGAAGCGGTAGCCCAGGGCCAGCTCCGGCTGGAACAGCACCTTCGAGCCGAAGTCGATGCGGGTGTTGTAGAGCTTCAGGCGACGATCGATCTCGGCCTGGCTGATGCCCGGCTCGTTGACCGGCGGCAGGCCGGTCTCGCCGTCGGTGTAGGCCAGGCCCATGCCCGGACGGAAGTAGAAGCCGCCCTCGTCGCCGAAGTCGATCGGCCAGGAAAAGCCGGCGGCCAAGAAGTTGGAGGTGTTCTCGCTGTTGAGCGATACGAAGGCGTGGACCTGCGGCTTGCCCAGCCAGGTCAGGTTCTCCAGGCGGTCGGTGCGGTAGCCGAGGTGCAGGTCGACCCCGTCCTCGCGGCCGGCGGCGCCCAGGCCCACGGCCTCGCCGATGAAGGTGACGTCGTGCTTGTAGGCGCCGACGATCAGTTCGCCTGCCCAAGCGGAAGAACCGGCGGTGGCGCAGGCGAGCGCGGCGCCGGCCACGGCGGCCAACAGTGCGAATTTCATGGTCTCTGACCCCTCAGCAGTATCCGGCTCCCTTATGGCGCGAACCGCCGGTGCGAGCTAGAGCAGGGGCGATCGAATGCTGTGGCTGCGTGGCCACATAGCCACTGAGCCATTGAGGGGCCTCATGACCGTCTCGCTCGCCGACATCCAGGCCGCCGCCGACCGCCTGAGGGGCCAGGCCGTGGTCACGCCTCTGCTCGAGAGCGCGGTCCTTTCGGACCGGGTGGGCGGCAGGATCTTCGTCAAGCCCGAGACCCTGCAACTGGCCGGGGCCTTCAAGTTCCGCGGCGCCTACAATCGCCTGTCGCAGTTCAGTGAGGAGGAGAGGGCGCGCGGCGTCGTGGCCTTCTCGTCGGGCAACCACGCCCAGGGCGTGGCCCTGGCGGCCGACAAGCTGGGCATGCCGGCCCTGATCGTCATGCCCGCCGACGCGCCGTCGGTGAAGGTCGAGGCCACGCGCGGCTTCGGGGCCGAGATCCGCTTCTTCGACCGCTTCAAGGAAGACCGCGAGGCCATCGCCGCGCAGATCGCCGCCGAGCGCGGCATGATCGTCGTGCCGTCCTACGACGATCCGCACGTCATCGCCGGCCAGGGCACGGTGGGGCTGGAGATCATCGCCCAGGCCGAAGCCGCCGGCGCGAGCCTGGACAAGGTGCTTTGCCCCATCGGCGGCGGCGGCCTGATCGCCGGGACCTCGACGGCGGTGAAGGCCCTGTCGCCCTCGACCCAGGTCTGGGGCGCCGAGCCCGCCGGCTTCGACGACACCCGCCGCTCGCTGGGCAGCGGCCATCGCGAGGGCATCGACCCCGACGCCCGCTCGTTCTGCGACGCCCTGCTGGCCCCGACGCCGGGCGCCCTGACCTGGCCGATCAACAGCCGCACCCTCACCGGCGTCGCCGCCGTCACCGACGACGAAGTGGCCGCCGCCATGCGCTGGGCGTTCATGAACCTCAAGCTCGTCGTGGAGCCGGGTGGCTGCGTGGCGCTGGCCGCGGCGCTGAGCGGCAAGATCGACGTCAGGGACCAGACGGCGGTGATCGTGCTGTCGGGCGGGAATGTTGATCCGGCGGTGTTCGCGAAGGTGCTAGGGGGCTGAGGCTGGCCCTCAAGATCCTCCCCCCGAAGGGAGAGGTGGCCGCGAAGCGGTCGGAGGGGGAAGTCCCTGCCGACATCGAGGCGGTCGCTGACTCACAGGCCACATCCCCCTCCGTCGCCTTTGGCGACACCTCCCCCTTCAGGGGGAGGATCTTGGAAGCACGCCCACTTTCTCCACGCCCCCTAGTCGCGGTCAAAACCTCCCGCTAGGGTCCGCGACCTCGAAACGAACCGCTCGAAAAGAGTAGCGACGATGAAACGCCTTCTCCTCGCAACCGCGCTGATCGCCGCGCCGATGATCGCGCAGGCTGCGGATGCGCCCAAGATCGATCCCGCCCGGCTGTCGCAGCACATCAAGATGCTGTCGTCCGACGAATTCGAGGGCCGGGGCCCCGCCACCGAGGGCGAGAAGAAGACCGTCGCCTACGTCGTCGAGCAGATGAAGGCGATCGGCCTGGAGCCGGCCGGCGACCTGCAGGCCGACGGCAAGCGCGCCTGGACCCAGGACGTGCCGCTGGCCAAGTTCGAGATCGCCGGTCCCGTCAGCGCCCACGTCATGGCCGGTCCCGACCATGTCATGCTGGCTCAGGGCGAACAGATCGCCATCCGCGCGGCCATGACCAATGTCGACAAGGTGTCGATCAAGGACGCCCCGTTGGTCTTCGCCGGCTACGGCGTCACCGCGCCCGAGCGCAACTGGGACGATTTCAAGGGCCTGGACGTCAAGGGCAAGATCGTCGTCGTGCTGATCAACGACCCGGACTTCGAAACGGGTAAGGGCGACTTCGGCGGCAAGGCCATGACCTATTACGGCCGCTGGACCTACAAGTACGAGGAAGCCGCCCGTCGCGGCGCCGCCGGCCTCTTGATCGTGCACGAGACCGCGCCGGCCTCCTATGGCTGGGCCACGGTGAAGAACTCCAACACCAACACGATGTTCGACATCGTGCGCAAGGATCCCTCCAAGAGCCACCCGGCCCTGGAAGGCTGGATCCAGCGTGATGTGGCCGTCGACCTGTTCAAGAAGGCCGGCCTCGACTTCGAGACCCTGAAGAAGCAGGCCCAGACCCGCGACTTCAAGCCGGTGGACCTGAAGGCGACCTTCTCGGCCGACTACGCCGTCAAGCACGAGGTCATCGTCTCGAAGAACATCGCCGGCCGCGTGAAGGGTACGAAGTATCCGGACGAGACCATCATCTACAGCGGCCACTGGGACCACCTGGGCGTCGGTTTGCCGGACGCCAAGGGCGACAAGATCTACAACGGCGCCGTCGACAACGCCGACGGCATCGCCGCCCTTCTGGAACTGGGCCGCGCCTTCAAGGCCGCGCCGGCGCCGCAGCGCTCGGTGATGTTCCTGGCGGTGACCGCCGAGGAAAAGGGCCTGCTGGGTTCGGAATACTACGCGGCCAACCCGCTGTTCCCGCTGGCCAAGACGGTCGCCGACCTCAACATCGACGCCCTGTCGGCCGCAGGTCCCGCCAAGGACGTCACCACCTCGGGCGACGGCAAGGTCGACTTGCAGGACATGCTGGTGGCCAAGGCCAAGGAAGAGGGCCGCTACTTCACGCCCGATCCGGTGCCGCAGGCCGGCCACTTCTACCGCTCGGACCACTTCCCCTTCGCCAAGCGCGGCGTGCCGGCCATCTCGGTGGGCTCGGGCAGCGATCTGGTGAAGGGCGGCAAGGAGGCCGGCGAGAAGGCCGAGGCCGACTACAACGCCAACCGCTACCACCAGCCGGCCGACGAATGGTCGGCGGACTGGGACCTGTCGGGCCAGGCCATGGACATCGGCCTATTCTACAAGGTCGGCGCGGATCTGGCCAACTCGCGCACGTGGCCCGAATGGCAGGCGGGTTCGGAGTTCAAGGACCTGCGCGACAAGACCAAGGCCGAACGGAAGTAGCGAACTAAACGCCGCGCTCCTTTCAGCCGTCATCCCGGATAGCGCCTGCGGCGCTTCCGGGATGACGACCCCTTTTACGAATACCCCGCAACATGACCGCCTCCGTCTTCGACCTCTTCAAGCTGGGCGTCGGCCCTTCCAGCAGCCACACCATGGGGCCGATGACGGCGGGCGTGATGTTCGTCGAGCGGCTGCGCGCCGCCGGCAAGTTGCCCCTCACCGCCCGGGTCGAGACCCGGCTCTACGCCTCGCTGGCCCTGACCGGCAAAGGCCACGCCACCGACCGCGCCGTGATCCTGGGCCTGATGGGCTTTGCGCCCGCGCAGCTCGATCCCGACGCCGGCGAGGCCGCCTTGGCCGAGACCAAGGCGACGCAATGGATGAAGCTCGGCGGCGAGGTCGGCATCGGCTTCGACGAGGCCCGCGACATCGTCTTCGCCGGCCACGAGCGTCTGCCCCAGCACCCCAACGCCCTGACCTTCACGGCCTTCGACGCCGAAGGCGGCGTGCTGGCCGAGCGCACCTATTTCTCGATCGGCGGCGGCTTCGTGCGCGATGAAAGCGAGATGGGCCGCAATGCGCCGCCCGAGGAAGGTCCGGCCATCCCGTTCCCGTTCGAAAGCGCGGCCGACCTGCTGGAGCGCGCCGAAAAGGCGGGCCTGACCATCGCCCAGGTGATGGCCGCCAACGAGCTGGCGAGGATGAGCGAGGGCGAGATGAACGCCGGCCTCGACCGCATCTTCGGGGCCATGGAGGCCTGTATCGACCGGGGCATGCGCGAGGACGGGATCCTGCCTGGCGGCCTGTCGGTCAAGCGCCGCGCCCGCCAGATCCACCAGACCATCCTGGGCCGGATGGAGCGCCAGATGAGCGATCCGCTGGCGGCCATGGACTTCGTCAACCTGTGGGCCATGGCGGTCAACGAGGAGAACGCCGCCGGCGGCCGCGTCGTCACCGCCCCGACCAACGGGGCTGCGGGCCTGGTGCCGGCGGTGCTGCGGTTCTTCGTGCGCTTCCACAAGGGAACGCCCGAGCAGATCCGCATCTTCCTGCTGACGGCGGCGGCGATCGGCGCGCTCTACAAGCGCAACGCCTCGATCTCGGGGGCCGAGGTCGGCTGCCAGGGCGAGGTGGGCGTGGCCTGCTCGATGGCGGCCGGCGGCCTGTGCGCCGCGCTGGGCGGCACCAACGCCCAGATCGAGAACGCCGCCGAGATCGGCATGGAGCACAACCTGGGCCTCACCTGCGACCCGATCGGCGGCCTGGTGCAGATCCCCTGCATCGAGCGTAACGCCATGGGCGCCATCAAGGCCATCGACGCCGCCCGCCTGGCGCTGCTGGGCGACGGCCAGCACTCGGTCAGCCTCGACAAGGTCATCGCCACGATGAAGCGCACGGGCGAGGACATGAACGAGATCTACAAGGAGACCTCGCTCGGTGGCCTGGCCGTGGGTCTGTCGGTGAACCGGGTGGAGTGCTGAGGCGGAGCTAGGCCTGGAGCCGCTCCAGCCCCCTATGCCAGACGTGCCGGACGGTTTCCAGGGCGTCTATGACGTCCTTCGCCGAGCGGTTCGATAGCGTGAGCTGGTGCTGATAGACCGTCATGAAATTGTAGAGCGGCATCTGCGTGATATCGACGAACGATCGAGCGGCCGAGACGACGAGCAGCCCCTCGATGTGTTCCGACAGCGGGTGCGTCCCGTCCAGCGGAGAGACCCAGGTCCGGATGTCGATGCGGACAAGCGCGCTCTGGTAGGTCGAGGCGGTCCGGTCGAGATCGACGAGGTACCTCTGGTCCGGTTGCTCGGCCGTGGGCCGGTCGGCCGCGGCGGCGGCGAGCCTGATGATCAGCCGGGCCTCCGACTTTGAGAGGGAGGCGAAGTCCGCTTCCAGGGCGCCGGGAACGTCGCCGGCCCCGTAGCCGTAGCTCTGGTGTACGATCCTGTCCAACGCCGTGACCGGCACGTTCACCTGGTCTTGCGGATCGGGTGACTGGCGGAACACCGCGTCGTCGAGCAGATGCCGAGCGGCGGCCAACTGTTCCAGAGCCTGGACGGCGTCGCTGTCGGCGCCTTTGTTCAGCAACGTGTTGAGCGGCGTCAGCTTGGCCATGTCGGCTCCCTCGCATCGAATGGTGAGGCGCAACTTCCGCGAGGCTAATTAACAAACTCCACCGACGGCGCCTCTTCCCACCTGAACGCCGATAATTAGAATGAGCGTTTGAAAGAGCGCCGCCCCCGTCCCAGGTTAGAGCGGCCCGGCAGGAGGAACCCATGCGCGACTACCTGAAGTTCTACATCGACGGCCAGTGGGTCGAAGCGAAGTCCGACAAGACGGTGGACGTCATCAACCCCGCGACGGAAGCCGTCGCCGGCCGGGTGACCCTGGGTTCGGTGGAGGACGTGGACCTCGCCGTCCGCGCCGCCCGCAAGGCCTTCGCCAGCTATTCCCAGACCAGCCGCGAAGAGCGCATCGACCTGCTCGAGCGGATCATCGCCGAGTACCAGAAGCGCTTCGAGGACATGGCCAAAGCCATCACCGAGGAGATGGGCGCCCCCGCGTGGCTGGCCCAGCGCGCCCAGGCGGCCATGGGCATCGCCCACGTCCAGACCTCGCTGCAGGTGCTGAAGGACTACAGGTTCGAAGAGGATCGCGGCACGACCCGCCTGGTCAGGGAGCCGATCGGCGTCTGCGCGTTCATCACGCCATGGAACTGGCCGGTGAACCAGATCGCCTGCAAGGTCGCCCCGGCCCTGGCCGTCGGCTGCACCATGGTGCTCAAGCCCTCGGAAGTGGCGCCGTTCTCGGCCTGGGTGTGGACCGAGATCCTCGAGGCCGCCGGCGTGCCGGCCGGCGTCTTCAACCTGGTCAACGGCGACGGCCCGACGGTCGGCGCGGCGCTGTCCAGCCATCCTGAAGTCGACATGGTGTCGTTCACCGGCTCGACCCGCGCCGGCATCGAGGTGGCCAGGAACGCCGCCCCGACCGTCAAGCGCGTGCACCAGGAACTGGGCGGCAAGAGCCCGAACATCATCCTCGACGACGCCGACTTCCAGCGCGCCGTCGGCGGCGGCGTGGCCTCGGTGATGATGAATTCGGGCCAGTCGTGCAACGCGCCCACCCGGATGCTGGTCCCCGCCAAGCGCATGGACGAGGTGATCGCCATCGCCAGGGTCGCCGCCGAGGCCCACACGGTCGGCGACCCGAACGGCAATTCCAAGCTCGGCCCGGTGGTCTCCGAAGTGCAGTGGACCAAGATCCAGGGCCTGATCCAGAAGGGCGTCGACGAGGGCGCGACCCTGGTGTCCGGCGGCCCGGGCAAGCCGGAAGGGCTGGAGACCGGCTACTACGTCAAGCCGACCGTCTTCGCCAACGTCACCCCCGACATGACCATCGCCAAGGAAGAGATCTTCGGCCCGGTGCTGTCGATCCTGGGCTACGACAGCGTCGACCAGGCCGTCGAGATCGGCAACGACACCGAGTACGGTCTGGCGGCCTATGTCTCCGGCGGCGACCCCGCCGGCGTCCGTGCGGTGGCCGCCAAGCTCCGCGCCGGCCAGGTGAACCTCAACGGCGCCAGCCCCGACCTGATGGCCCCGTTCGGCGGCTACAAGATGAGCGGCAACGGCCGCGAGTGGGGCGACCACGCCTTCGGGGAGTTCCTCGAAACCAAGGCCATCCTCGGCTACGCGCCCAAGCAGGCGGCGGAGTAGGTCGTCTCACCTTCTCCCATAGGGAGAAGGAGGGGCCCGCGCCGAAAGGCGCGGGAGGATGAGGGGTTAGGGACTGAAGACGGCGTGCCAGCACGCCGGTTGAGGCCGTCACCCCTCACCCTCCCAGGCTATCGCCTGGGCCCCTCCCTCTCCCCTCCGGGAGAGGGGCTGAAACGCATCACCAGCTGACGCTCGCCCGGGTCAGCACCAGGGTCTTGTCCGAGATCCCCCAGCCCATCAGGCCTTCCGGCTTGGCGCCCGGCGAGGGGGCGGCGCGGGGCCAGCCTTCGCGGGTTTCGAGGGCGGCGGCCTCGACGCGGCCGGCGCCGTTCAGGCGGCTGAAGCTCAGGGTCACGCCGTTGGGGTCGGGGGCGTGGTAGGTCAGGCTGGTCCACTCGCCGTGCTTGGTGGTCAGGGGCACGGGGCGGCCGTTGAGGCGCGCTCCGGCCAGCATGCCGTCGGGCTTGATGCGCAGGGTGACGTATTCGGCGCCGGGACCGGGGATCACCCGCACCAGCAGGCGCTCGCCGGCGTGCTCCATGATCAGCTGCGGCGGGTCCAGCGGCACGGGCCGGGCCTCGGCCATCCAGACCTTGGAACGGAAGAACGGCGGCAGGTCCTTCTGGGCCGGGGTTCCGCCCTGGGCGGTCAGGGCCCCGCGCGACCAGGCGTCCAGGCGCGGCAGGGTCGAGATCCGCCAGGCCTGGCCGCTGGACAGGTCCGACAGGTGGGCGGCCTCGGTCAGTTCGGGCCGGGTCGGCGTGGCGCCGGCCAGCACGGCGTAGGCGACGAGGCCGCCGCCGACCGCCGCCACCAGGGTGGCGGGGATGGCCGCCAGCTTCAGGGCCGAGAAGTCGTGGGCCAGCGGGATCAGGGCGGGCAGGGCCAAGAGGCCGAACGCCGCCAGGATCGCCGGCAGGCTCACGCCCAGCCCGGCGAAGGTCCACGCGCCCCAGGCGCCGACCTGGACGACGACCAGGATCGCCGCCAGGGCGACGCAGGCGGTCAGCGCCCAGGCCACCCGGCGGTCGCGGGTGCCGCCCTTGGCCAGCACCAGCACGGCGGCCAGGGCCGCGACCAGCAGCGGCCAGACGGCCATCACCGAGCCGCCGGGCAGCAGGATCATGGCCGCGACGGCGATGGCCAGCAGGCCGACGAGGGCCCCGATCCAGGCGCCGAGTACGCCTACCGGCTTGCCGAGCGAGGCCCAGACCAGCACGGCGCTGGCGACGCCGAGGCCGGCGCCGATCGGGTCGAGGGCCGGCGGGCCGCCGATCAGGCAGGTCGCGCCGCCGGCGACCAGGGCCAGGAGGCTCGGCCAGATCCGCGCCGCGCCCTTGGCCTGGCCGATGACCACCGCCAGGGCGACGCCGACCAGTATGGCGGTGCAGCCCAGCAGCAGCGGGTCGAACCGGCCCAGCAGGGCGTAGTGGGCCTGCAGGTCGGCTACGTGCAGCAGCTTGCCGGTCAGGTGCAGGACGAGGGCGCCCGAGGTTCCAACCAGCAGGAAGCCGGCGAGCCCCTTGAGCAGCTCGACGGGGCTGGTTCCCCGGATCATCAGGCCGCGGACCAGGGCGTACAGCACCAGCACGCCGGCCAGGGCCAGCAGGCCCCAGGCCACCTCGACCGGATAGCTGACGAGGAACAGGCCGAAGACGTCGGAATAGACGGCGTTGGGCGCCTTGCCCGGCAGGGTCTGGGCCGTGGCCAGGGCGCGGGCGGTGGGCAGCACCTGGTCGCCGAAGTGCTGCAGACTGCCCTGGTCGAGGTGGTCGGCCTTGGCCAGCGGCGTGTGATAGGCCAGCTGGTCGTCGATGAAGGCGAAGTTCAGCCCCGGCAGGCCGGCCTTCACCGCGTGGGTGAAGTCGGTGTCGTTGGGCATCTTCTCGTAGACCGCCGCGGCCAGGGAGTTGGCGGCCGGCCGCCTGGCCTCGCGGGCGAAGAGGGTCATCAGGGCGCCGTTCTGCGGGCCGGTCTGGAACATCGCCGCCCGGCCGCTGTCGCCGCGCGCCTCCATGTTGATGACCACCCCGACCTTCTGGCGCAGCGGGTCGCGGGCGAAGAAGGCGTCGGCGCCCAGCAGGCCCTGCTCCTCGCCGTCGGTGAACAGGAAGATGACGTCGCGGGCCGGCGTCGGGCCGGCCTTGAGGGCGCGAGCGACCTCGAGGGCGGCGGCCACGCCGGCGGCGTCGTCGGCCGCGCCCGGTGAATTGGCCACCGAGTCGTAGTGGCTCATGACCAGTACGGCGGGCTTGGAGCGGTCGGCGCCCGGCAGCACGCCGATGACGTTCTGCACCGATCCGGCGACCAGCCAGCGGCCGTCGTTGCGCGGACCGGTGTAGCCCTCGTCGGCGCGGACCGACAGTTCCAGCCCCAGCGACGAGATCCTGGCCATCAGGTGGTCGCGCACCCGCACGATGTCGGTCGAGCCGGTGGGGTGGGGACGCAGGGCGATGGTCCGCACGTCGGCCATGGCGCGCGCAGCGGAGAAGGCGTCGGGCGGGGCGCTGGCGGGGACGACGGGCGGCGATCTCTGCGCCAGGGCGGCCAGCGCCAGGCCCAGCAGCAGGCAGATCCAGAATCCGAGCAGTCTGATCGCTTTCATGCGCGGCTCGCCCTCGCGTCCATCCCCGGCCCGCGTCGAGGGTGCGGGTGTTCGCGCGTCGGGGGAACGGGAAAGGCGGGCGTGCGGAGCGAAAATGGGCGGGAAACGCTAGGGTTTTCCCCAGCATGGCGGCGCGGAGCGGCCGCGCTATGCCTCGATCCTTCCTTCATATCTCCCGAGGTCATCGATGAGCATCGTTTCCGCCTTCGCGATCCTGGCCATGCTGGCCGGCGCGCCGCTCCAGGCGACGGGGCCGACCGAGGCCGGCGGCAAGGCGATCGCCATCTCCGGGACCGACCATGTCGAGACCTTGGCCTGCGACGGCCGCGCCGTGACGATCACCGGCGTCGACAACACCGTCACCCTGACCGGCGCGTGCAAGAGCCTGGAAATCTCGGGCAGCGGCAACACCGTCACCGCCACGATCGCGCCCGGCGGCGTGCTGTCGGTCACCGGCACGGACCAGAAGGTGCGCTGGCGCTCCACCGGCGAGGTCCGTCGCAGCGTGACCGGCGTCGACAACCAGGTGGTCCGGGAAAAGTAAGGCGTTCCACTTTCGCATGCGGCCGTGCAAGCTTGGCGGCATGCGGATCCTTCCCGGCCTTTCGATCGCCTGCTGCCTGGCCCTCGGGCTCCTGGTCGCGGGCTGCAAGCCCCCGTCGCCGGAGGCCTTCGAGCCCTACGCCAGGACACGGGGATATGTCGACCTGACACGGCCGGCCTGCGCGGCAGGCTACAACGCCTTCCTGCGCCATGCGAACGCGCATCCGGGCGGGATGGCCGGGCGTGACGGCTACGAGGCGGTGCAGCCGGTCGAGCCGGGCGACCCGTTCTCGCCGACGGTCTGGGCCAAGGTGAAGCTCTACGGCGTGGATGGCGAAAACCGGCTCTACATCTTCACGACGCCAGGCCATCCCGCCCATCCGGCGGTGATCCTCAAGGAGAGAATCGTAGCCATCCACGGTCCGTGGTGGTCGATCAACGGCTGTGGATGGGGCGACCAGCAAGCCTATCAGGCGTTCGAGGGCGCGGTCCGCATGCTGGCGCGCGACTTCGAATGGCAGGCCAAGCAGTCGCCTCCGCCGGACGCCAGGATGGTTGCGGGGCATGAGGACCTGACCGATGTTCGCGCACCGATGCCCCTTGTGGTCGGCAAGGTCGCGGACCGGGCCGTGGGGCTGCTCGAGGTCGGTCGCCCCGCAACGCGCATCAACGGCCTGACGCCGGCGGGCGATTTGCCCCCGGCCCTGAACTTCGTCTGGCTCGACCCGGTGAAGCCGGGGCTGGACCGCTACGCCATACTGGAGGCCTCCCGCCTCGACTACACCAGCGACGAAGGCGCGGCGGCCATGGCCGCTTGGTGCGGGGGCGCCGAAGGACGCAGGACGCCCAAGCTTTGCGCTCAGGCCCGCAAGGTCACCGCCATGTGGAACATGATCAAGGTCGACTAGCCCTCCGACTCGCGGATCGGCGGGCAGCGGTAGGCCGGTTTCAGGCGCAGCTGGACGTCGGTGAGGGAAGCGGTGCGCTCGGCCTCGTCGTCGCCATAGACGGCGATCACCGCCTTGCCGGCTATGGGGCGGTCCGCCTGGTTGTGATTGCGGGCCTGGCTATGATCGCGGCCTTCGACTCACGGGCCTTCCGGCAGCTGAAGGTGACGCGGTGAGATATCAAATTGCGTCACCGATAAAATTTCCACCCAATTTATAAGATCTTCGACGTCGCTTTTGCTAAATTGATCATTATGTCCATGTGCAGCGTTATTTCGTATGTCGGCCAATGCTGTTATGCGTTTTTGCTTTTGTAAATTGTATGTGCCGATTTTGCTTAAATCGGCATTCATTTTATTTAGACTTCCGTGACCGATTCCTGCTCGTTCGCATAGTTCGCGTAGTGTGGTTTCGAGTATGACGCCGCCGATTACGGCAGCAGATGACGTATAGCCGGCCTCTAATAATTCGCGTGCTTGTGAAATCTCGCTGTCGAATATTTCGGATTGGATTACGCTGCGCATGGATTGAAGGTGGCCGCCATCATAATCTTCTTGTGCGGCGCAGAAAATTGCCCGCAATAATATTAGTTTATCAAAATTTGTGCTGTAAAATCCTTCTTCTTCATTTTTGATAAATTCTTTGAAGTGGTGAGAATTTTCGCCACATGCGCGTGAAAGAAGATTTTTGGCTTTCACCTTCCAATTCAGATATGCGGAGTTGTCGACATAATTTCCAGATGTCATATCGCCGTGGCGATAATATTTTGTTTTTTCGACTTCAGATAGTTGATCGATGAGTTCTTTGAAGCGCGCAGAAAGTGCCGGCATTCTTGTCTCTCCGCCTTGGGGGAAATTATCGTGCGCGCGAGAGCGCTGCAATGAGTAGCCGCCCAAAGAAAAAGGGCGGCCCGTGCGGACCGCCCTTTCCCTGCCCCAGGCGCCCGTCGCCGGGCGCCTTAGCCTTATTGCCTAGAACTTCGCCCGCAGGGTCACGCCGTAGGTGCGCGGCGCGCCGAGGAAGGCGTCGTAGGTGAGGGTGTCGGCGGCGGGGTTGTAGACCTTGTTGGTCGCCGACAGGCCCGACGAGCCCTGCAGCGGGCCGTTGAACACCACTTGGTAGTAGTCCTCGTCGAACAGGTTCTGGGCCCACAGCTCGACGGCCCACTTGTCGTCGGCGTCGCCCAGGCCGACGCGGGCGTTCACCAGGGTGAAGGCGTCCTGCAGCTTGAAGGGGAACAGGTCCGAGCCGGTGTTGTATTCCGACACGTACTTGGCGCCGATGTTATACTTGGCTTTCAGCGTACCGCCGACGGCGTGCTCGTAGGTCACCGAGGCCGAGCTCGACCATTCCGGAGCGAACGACATCTGCGAGCCAGGCAGCAGGGCCAGGGCGTTGGTCGGGTCATTGGCCACCGGCTGGTCGCCGTATTCAGTCTTGGCGTAGGTCAGGCCGCTCTGGACGGTCAGGCCGCGCACCGGGGTGAACCACAGGAAGTCGACGTCGACGCCCTTGGAGGTCACTTCCTCGACCGAGCGCACCGCGAACGAGGTGCCCAGGAAGGTGTTCAGCTGGAAGTCCGAGAACTTCTGGTAGAAGCCCGTGACGTTGAACAGCACCGTGCGATTGAACAGGGTGTTCTTCAGGCCCAGCTCGTAGCTGTCGACGAATTCGGCCGGGAACGAGGTGTCGGTGATCGGCACGACGCCGACGCCGCCCGAGGGCGTGCCGTTCGACGACTGGGTACGGTCCAGGTTGAAGCCGCTGCCCTTGTAGCCGCGGGCGTACGAGCCGTAGGCGAACACCGACGGGTTCAGGCGGTAGCTGGCCTTGACCGTGCCGGTCCACTCACGCTCGCTCAGGCTCTGCTGGGTGCCGCGGCCGTTGAACAGCGGATTGGCCCAGGGCAGGCACATGTTGCCGACGACGGTCGAGACGATGCTGGTGCCGGTGGCGGTGCCGAACAGTGCGGCCGGCACGCCGCGGCCGACCAGGGTCGAGGCCACGCGGGCCTGGCCCGCCGGGGTCAGCAGCACGCCGCAGGCGTTGGAGGCGCCGGTCTGGTAGGTCGACAGGTCCTTCTCTTCGGCCGTGTAGCGCAGGCCCACGGTGATGTCGAAGGCGTCGGTGACCTTGAACGTGTTGTTGGTGAACAGCGCGATGGTCTTGGAGCGCTGGTTGTAGGTGTCGTGCAGGCCGGTGCCGGCGGTGAACGAGCTGCCGTAGGGCAGGGCGGTGATCTGCGAGGCGAACAGCGCGCTGTTGGCCTGGCTGACCGTGATGCCGGCCGGGGCCAGGGCGCCGGCGACGCCCGACAGGACGATCGTCGACATGTAGGCTTCGTAGTCGCTGCCGAAGCGGAAGTTGGCCTCGTTGTCCAGGCGCTCGTCGGCCAGGAAGGCGCCGACCAGCCAGTTCAGGCGCTCGGTGCTGCCGGCCAGGCGCAGTTCCTGGCTGAAGGTGGTGAACTCGGCGTAGTTGGTGCCGTCCTTGGCGCGATAGGTGATGTCGGCCGTGGTGAAGTCGGCGTCCTGGCCGCTGTCGATGCGCCAGTTACGGATGGCGCTGATCGAGGTCAGCGTGCCGATCGGCAGGTCGATGTCGGCCTGCAGCGAGATGCCCTTGTCCTCGATCTCCTGCGGCGCGCCGCGGTTGGAGTAGGCGACGCGGTCGAACGGCTTGGCCGGGTTGGCGATGCCGGTTCCGCCGGCCAGGGCGTTGATGATCGCCGCGGTCGGGCCGGTGCGGATCTGCACGGCGCCGCAGCAGTTCTCGTCGCGCTTGGTGTAGTCGGCGATGATCTTGAAGGTCGAGTTGTCGTCCGGCACGAACAGCAGCTGGCCGCGCACGGTGTAGAAGTTCTGGTCGGCGTCTTCCTTCTCGGTGCTCGGACCCTTGCCGGTCACCACGTCGTTGAAGCCGTCGCGCTGGCGGGCGGCGGCGTAGAGGCGGCCCGCCCACTTGTCGCTGCCGAACAGCGGACCGGTGACCGAGGCCGAAGCGCCCTTGGCGCCGTAGTTGCCGGCGGTGACCTCGGCGTTGGCGCCGAAGCCGAACTCCGGCTCCTTGGTCATGATGTTGATGACGCCGGCCGAGGTGTTCTTGCCGAACAGGGTGCCTTGCGGACCTTTCAGCACCTCGATGCGGTCCATTTCGCCCAGGTCGCCGAACGACACGCCGTTGCGGGGGCGGTAGACGCCGTCGATCACCACGCCGACCGAGCTTTCCAGGCCGGGGTTGTCGCCGACGGTGCCGACGCCGCGGATGCGGGCGGTGGTCGAGGCTTCCGACGTGGTCGAGGTCACGGTCAGGCCCGGCGTCAGGATCGTCAGGTCCTTGATGTCGCGCACGCCGGTGTCTTGCAGCAGCTTGGCGCCGACCGCGGTGACCACCACCGGGGTGTCCTGCAGGTTCTGCTCGCGCTTCTGGGCGGTGACGATGATGCTGTCGACGGTAAGGGTTTCGGGCTCTTGGGCGGCCGCCGCGGCCGAGTCCTGAGCATGGGCGACGCCGACGGCGGCGACGCCCGCGAGCACGACGGCGGAGGCCGTGCCGCGAAGCACCTGGGTAAAGCGCATTTCCTACCTCGGTTCGTTATGACGAGAGCGCTTGCACCGCCCCCGCCGGTTTTTTGATTGGCCTTCACCCGAACGATCGTTCGAATGGACAGCCAATGGTTATGGGCGGTCCGTATGCTCGGCAAGCGAAAACCTTGCTGTGAAACGGTTCCAAGGTTCCTGTTGCGAAACTGCGACAGCGTTATGCGAACATGCCGGCCTTCTTAAAACGGCCCTCTCGGCCGCCTCGCCTTGCACTGGGCGAGGGGCGGGCGCATCTGGCGTCCATGCCGGCCAATGCACGCTACCACCCCGATTCCCGCTTCGCCTCGCTGGGCGGAGAGTTCGCCGACCCGGTGGCGGCCGCCGATTTTCCGGAAACGATCCTGCGGTTCCGCAATGATCGGGCCGCCGCGACAGTGGGCCTGGAGACCCTGGCCGAGGCCGAGTGGATCGCGCATTTCGGAAGGTTCCAGCCCCTGCCGGGCGCCCAGACTCAGCCGCTGGCCATGCGCTATCACGGCCATCAGTTCCGATCCTACAATCCCGAGCTCGGCGACGGCCGGGGCTTCCTGTTCGCGCAGGTGCGGGAGGAGGGGACCGATCGCTTGCTCGACCTGGCCACCAAGGGCTCGGGCCAGACCCCGTGGTCGCGGCACGGCGACGGCCGGCTGACCCTGAAGGGCGGCATGCGCGAGATCCTGGCCGCGAGCCTGCTGGAGGCCCTGGGCGTGCCCACTTCGCGCGCCTTCTCCCTGATCGAGACCGGCGAGGCCCTGACCCGCGGCGACGAGCCCAGCCCGACCCGCTCGGCCGTGCTGACCAGGCTCTCGCACAGCCACATCCGCTTCGGGACCTTCCAGCGCCTGGCCTATTTCGAGCGCGCCGACCTGATCTCGGCGATGGTCGACCACGTGGTCGAGACCTACTTCCCGCACCTGGCCGACGCGCCCGACCGGCCGACGGCGATGTTCGAGGAGGTGGTGACCCGCACCGCCCGCCTCGTCGCCCGCTGGATGACCGCCGGCTTCGTCCACGGCGTGCTCAACACCGACAACATGGTCGTCACGGGCGAGAGCTTCGACTACGGCCCCTGGCGGTTCCTGCCGCGCAACGACCCCAACTTCACGGCCGCCTATTTCGACCATTCGGGCCTCTACAGCTTCGGCCGCCAGCCGGAGGCGGGGTTCTGGAACCTGCAGCAGCTGGCCGCCTGCCTGGTGCTGGCCGCTCCCGACCAGGCAGGATTGATCGCTGCGCTGAACCGCTTTTCCGACGCCTACAAGGACGGCCTGCGCGAGGCGATGATCGCGCGGCTGGCGGTCAAGAGCCGGGGCGCGGAGGCCGACGTCGCGCTGGTCAACGCCGCCTTCAAGGCCTTGGCTGAGGGGAGCAGGCTTTCCGGCGGCGAGGCCCTGCGCTGGGAGCCGTTCTTCTTCGACTGGTTCGGTGGCGAGGCCTCGCAGGTGCGGGCGCTGGAGGGGCCGCGCGGCGGCCTCTACCAGGACCCGGCCTTCGCCGACTTCCGCACGCGGCTGTCGGGCTTCGAGCCCGATCGTCCCGATCGCCTGGAAAATCCCGTGTTCGGACGAACCGAGCCGGAGGAGCTGCAGATCGAGGAGGTCGAGGCCCTGTGGGCGCCGATCGACCAGGCCGACGACTGGGCGCCGCTCGACGCCAAGCTGGCGCGGATCGAAAACGCACGCGCGGCCTACGCCCTCGATGTGTGAACTGGACGACTGACATAAGTTTGAGGCATTTATGCCGCATGCTGAGTTTTCCGGAGTCGCACCCGGAACCAACGTCAAGCTTGCGATTTAAGCGTGCTGGACGGCGGTCTATCAACCCCGCGGCCGACCCCTTCCCCCGAGGGCGGCGGGACAAGGTGGAGAATAACGCATGCGCATCTTCCAACCGATCATGCTGGTCTGCGCCGTGGCCCTGTCGTTCATCGGCGCCCTCGGCCTGCCGGGCTGCGCCCGCGCCATCGGCGAAGCGCTCTCGGACAAGCCGGAACTGGCTTAAGCGCCAGGATGCTCCCCCTGAAGGGCGAGCTGTCGGCGAAGCCGACTGAGGGGGAAGTTGCTGGTGAGCCAGCAGCGCTCTCGACGTCAGTGGGCGCTTCCCCCTCCGGCCCTCCGGGCCACCTCCCCCTTCAGGGGGAGGACCTTTGGTGACGGTCCTGCGGCCTGTGGCTTAACCAACACACCGCCCGCAACTTCCGCGCGCGCCGTTCGCTCGGCGCTGGCGCGGATTGGCATAGCCCTGTAATCGCCCGCCTCCCGATAAGGACCTCGAAGACCATGGCGCGCAAAGCCCCAGCCTTCATGACCGTCAGCTACCAGCTCGACCTGCAGGTCGAGGGTAATGACGCGTGCATGCTGGAGGGGATGACGGCCTAGGTCCGAAAGGATTTCGGGAAGTACGAAGAAAACCCCTCCTGGCCTTGGCCGGAGGGGTTTTTCGTTTTTGCGCGGAAATTCCACCGACCATGACGCCGGGAGGGGCGGATTGGAAAGGAGAAGCCCATGAGCGGCTTCATGGACATCGAAAGCGGGGGCGCGCCGATCAAGGCGTGGACCCAAGGGGTGCCGATCGAGGACTCGGCGCTCAAGCAGCTGCGCAACGTCGCCAGCCTGCCGTTCATCCACAAGCACGTGGCGGTGATGCCCGACGTGCACTGGGGCATGGGCGCGACCGTGGGCTCGGTGATCCCGACGTGGAAGGCGATCATCCCGGCCGCCGTGGGCGTCGACATCGGCTGCGGCATGATGGCGGTGCGCACCTCGATCCGCGCCGAGCACCTGCCCGACAACCTGTTTGCGATCCGCTCGTCGATCGAGGCGGCCGTACCGCACGGCCGCACCGACAACGGCGGCCGCAACGACAAGGGCGCCTGGCAGGTCGAGCCTCCGGCGATCGCCGCGGCCAAGTGGACCGACCTGAAGGACGGGTACGACGACATCGTCGCGCGCAACCCCAAGGCCGGCCACCCGCGCGGGTTCGGGCACCTGGGGACGCTGGGCACGGGCAACCACTTCGTCGAGCTGTGCCTCGACGAGGCCGGCGACGTGTGGGTGATGCTGCACTCGGGCTCGCGCGGGGTCGGCAACCGGTTCGGGACCTACTTCATCGAGCGGGCCAAGCACGAGATGCGCCGCTGGTTCATCAACCTGCCCGACGAGGACCTGGCCTACTTCGCCGAGGGCAGCGACGGCTTCGTCGACTACGTGCGCGCGGTGGCCTGGGCCCAGAAGTACGCCCGCGCCAACCGCGAGGTGATGATGGACCAGGTGCTGGGCGTGCTCCGCGAGCACTTCCCTGACCTGGTGGTGACGCAGGAAGCGGTGAACTGCCACCACAACTACGTCTCCAAGGAGAAGCACTTCGGCAAGGACGTCTACCTGACCCGCAAGGGCGCGGTGTCGGCCAAGGCCGGGGAGCTGGGCATCATCCCCGGCTCGATGGGCGCCAAGTCGTTCATCGTGCGCGGCAAGGGCAACCCGGACTCGTTCTGCACCTGCTCCCACGGGGCGGGGCGGGCGATGAGCCGCAACGAAGCCAAGCGCCGGTTCACGGTGGAGGACCACGTCGCGGCCACGGCCGGCGTGGAATGCCGCAAGGACGAAGGCGTGATCGACGAAACCCCGATGGCCTACAAGGACATCGACGCGGTCATGGCCGCCCAGAGCGATCTGGTTGAGATCGTCCACACGCTGCGCCAGGTCATCTGTGTAAAGGGATAGCGGGACGCCGTCCGGTCGCAAGACCGGGCGGCGTTTCCGCGTGGGGTTACCCATTGTGGGCGGGTGGTGCGTACAGCACGCGCGTCTGTTGCTAAGCCGCTGCTCAAGGTTGACCTGAGGCGCGCGCCATGCCCACGGAAGTCCCGTTCCCGACCCGGCCCTTCTACATCGTCTCCAAGCTGCCCGGCGACGAGCGCTTCGCCCTGACGAAAGGCGACGGCGGCAAGGTGGCGCTGCAGCCGCTGGTCGGCGCCTTCGAGCAGTTGTGGACGGCCGAGGACACCGCGCAGGACGGGTCGGTGCTGCGGCACCTGGCCAGCGGCCTGGCCCTGACCTATCGAACCCGGCGCTACTCGACGCCCAGGGCTGGCGGCTACGAGACGCCCGAGGGGCTCGTGCACCTGACGCCGTTCGTTCCGGGCGAGGTGCGGCAGGTCTGGCGCGCCGAAGCGGTGAACGGCTGGGTCGCCCTGAACACCCGCCTCGACTGGGAACGCAAGCTGAACGTCTATCGCTCCGACCCGCGCGGCGACATCGGCGTCTATCCCTGGGACCGCGGCGCCAACAACGAGTGCTGGGATCTGCTGGTCGAAAACGGCCAGGTGATCGTCGCCGACCTGCGGTACGCCGGGAAGGGGTCGGTCGAGCTCGAGTATCTGGCCGGGCGGCCGGGACCGGTCATGACGGTCGACAACCGCGCGGGCGACACGCTGCTGACCGACGTACGCTGGGCGGCGCCCGCCTACAAGATCGAGCGGGCGTTCGTCGTCGACGAGGCCAGCAAGCGCGGCGGGCTGCCGGCGCTTGGCCGGGCCTTCGGTTTCGACCTCGCTGCGGAGGCCGGCCTCAACCGCGAAGTTCTCGAGCGCCCGATCCATCCCATGGCGGAGGGGTCTCCCGAGAACCTGGAACAGGAGATGGTGGACGACCCGTCTCAGGTGCTGGTCGAGGTTCCGCCGGGACGGGTCTATGGCTATCGGGTGATGGTCGAGTACGCCCGGGTCATCGCGCCGTTCACCGCGACCTTGCGCCTGGGCTCGTCGGTCTCGGGCCGCGTCTCCGGCGAGGCGGTGGTCAAGGGACGGTTCTTCGGCGTCAATCCCGTGCGTACCGAGGTTCAGGTGCTGGACCTGACTGCGGTCGGTATCGACGGCGGCGAAGGCGACCCGGTCGGTTCGCTCGAGCCGGTCTAGTCGCGCCTGCCCGCGCGCCGCAGCCAGAGCTCGGCGGCGATCAGGTTGGGAACCCAGGCCAGGAACGAGATGGCGCGGTACCAGGGCAGGAACGGCAGGTCGAGGACCATCACCAGCGGCAGGTAGAGCCGCAGGGTGACGGCCGCCAGGGTCAGGGCCCAGGAGCGGATCATCCAGCGGCGGTGCTCGACCAAGCGGCCCTGCACGGCCGCGCGCCAGCCCAGGATGTTCACCGCGATCCAGATGACCGCGAGCAGGCCAAAACCCGCCGTGGCGATCGGCCCCGCATGGGAGCCGGGCGCCAGGACCAGGCCCGCGACGCCGCCGACCAGGCACCCCAGCACGTAGACCCGTCCGGTCCAGCGGTGCGGCGGGACCGCGCCCCGGCGCAGGGCGGGAATGAACTGCACCGACCCCAGCACAAGGGCGGTGACCGAGCCGGCGATGTGGATGACCAGCCACGGAACCCCGCGCGGATTGCCCAGGGCCTGGGCCGGGGTCTGGGGCGGGCTGAGCAGGTAGCGCGCGGAGTAGGCGGCGATCCCCAGGCAGAGAAGGCCGATGGCGATCCAGGCGAGACGGGCGCGCCAGGACATAGGCGCTGGGTGGAGGGCGGCGGTCGTGGCGGTCAAGGCTAAGGTCCCCGTTGCGAATTGGCGCAACCTCGTTGCCGGACGGTCGGCGGCTCGCTAGGCCTTGCTTCGCGAACGGCGCCGGGGCTGCGCGAACGGGACGGCATGGACAGCGGGACGGACAGGGCAGGCGGAAACCTCGCCGTGCGACGGTGGGCGATCGATCTGGCCATGCTGGTGGCGATCGGCCTGGTGATGGGGTTCCTGGGGCCCTTCGCCTCGGAGCGCGCGCCCGTGGTGCAGCGCTATGTCTACTGGATGATCTGCATGGTCGGCGGCGGGCTGATCGGCATCGGCGTGGACGCAGTTCTGAGCCGGTTCGTACCTGCGACCTGGCCGCGGGTGATCGTGGTCTCGGTGCTGATGACGCCGCTGGTGTCGCTGTTCGTGCTGACGACCGAGCATCTGGTCATGGGCGGCGCGTTCAAGCCGCACGGCTATGTCCGCCTGCTGTGGCAGGTGTGGCCGATCTCGCTGGCGGTGATGGTGGTGCGGGCCCTGGCCTGGCGGCGAGCAGCCCCGAGGGTCGAGACGCGGACAGTCATCGCCGCGCCCCTGCCCGAAGCCGAGGCCGCCTTCCGCCGACGTCTGTCGGCCAAGCGCCGGACGGCGCGGCTGATCGCCGTCGAGGCCCACGACCACTATCTGAAGGTCCACACCGACGCGGGGTCCGAGATGATTACCCTGCGCTTCAGCGAGGCGCTGGAGGAACTGGCGCAGGCCCATGGCTGGCGCGTGCACCGCTCGTGGTGGGTGGCGGCCGAGGCGGTCGAGGCGGTGCGCTGGCGGCGCGGCGCGGGCGAGGCCAGACTGGCCGGCGGCCTCGTCGCACCGGTCAGCCGCACCCACGCGCCGGTGTTGAAGGACGCCGGCTGGTTCTAGGTTCAACGTCCGTCATTCCGGCCCACCCCTACCCCGAGCTTCCCCGCGAAGGCGGGGATCCAAGCGTGGGTGGAAGGTGGGCCGCCGACGTGGGCGATCCTGAAAGTCAGCTTGGGTCCCCGCCTTCGCGGGTATTGAGCGGATTGTAGTAGCGGCGCGGGAGTGAGCGCTGCCCCTCACGCCAGGACCGGCATCTTCTCCAGCAGCTTGTCCAGCGTCACCGGGTACTCGCGCACCCGCACGCCGGTGGCGTTGTAGACGGCGTTGGCCACCGCGGCGCCGACGCCGCATATACCCAGTTCGCCCACGCCCTTGGCCTTCATCGGTGACGACATCGGGTCGGTCTCGTCCAGGAAGATCACCTCCTGGTGCGGGATGTCGGCGTGCACCGGCACCTCGTAGCCGGCCAGGTCGTGATTGACGAAGAAGCCGATGCGCTTGTCGACGACCAGCTCCTCCATCAGGGCCGCGCCGGCGCCCATGACCATGGCCCCGATCACCTGGCTGCGGGCCGCCTTCGGATTGAGGATCCGGCCCGCGGCGCAGACGGCCAGCATCCGGCGGATGCGGATCTCGGCGGTGTCGGCGTCGACGCCGACCTCGACGAAGTGCGCGCCGAAGGTCGACTGCTGGTGGGTCTTGGTGAGGTCGCCGTACTCCATGAAGTCCTCGGCGGTGACCGGGCCCGAGGCGGCGGCCTGCTCCAGCGGCAGGCTCTGATTGCCCAGCTTCACCCGGCCGTCGGCGAACTCGGCCTTTGCCGGATCCAGGCCCAGCTTGTCGGCCACGGCCTCGCGCAGCTTCATGCAGGCGGCGTAGACCCCGGCGGTGGAGCTGTTGGCGCCCCATTGTCCGCCCGAGCCGGCCGACACCGGGAAGGACGAGTCGCCCAGGCGCACGTTCACGCGGGTCAGGGGCACGCCCATCATCTCGGCCGCGGTCTGGGCGATGATGGTGTAGCTGCCGGTGCCGATGTCGGTCATGTCGGTCTCGACGGTGACGACGCCGCTGGTCTCCAGCCGCACGCGGGCGGCCGACTTCATGACGAGGTTGTTGCGGAAGGCCGCCGCCACGCCCATGCCGACCAGCCAGCGGCCGTCGCGGACCTGGCCGGGCTTGGCCCGGCGGCTCCAGCCGAACTTGTCGGCGCCGGTGCGCAGGCACTCGTTCAGCCGCCGCTGCGAGAACGGCCGGCTGGGCTTTTCCGGGTCGACCTGGGTGTCGTTGAGCACCCGGAACTCGACGGGGTCGATCCCCAGCTTCTCGGCCAGCTCGTCGACCGCCACCTCCAGCGCCATCAGGCCGGGGGCCTCGCCGGGGGCGCGCATGGCGTTGCCCTCCGGCAGGTCCAGCACCGCCAGCCGCGTCCTGGTCATGCGGTTCTCGCCCGCATAGAGCAGGCGGGTCTGCTGCACGGCCGTCTCGGGTCCGCCGCCGGGCAGGTCGCCCGACCAGCCTTCGTGGCCGATAGCCAGGATCTTGCCGGCGCGGTCGGTCCCGATGCGGATGCGCTGGATGGTCGCCGGACGGTGGGTGGTGTTGTTGAACATGAAGGGCCGCGTCAGGGCCACCTTCACCGGCCGCCCCGCCGCCTTGGCGCCGAGGGCCGCCATGATGGCGTCGGCCCGCACGAACAGCTTGCCGCCGAAGCCGCCGCCGATGAACGGCGACATCAGCCGCACGTTTTCGCGCGGTATCCCCAGGGTCTTGGCGACGTCGCCGGCGCCCCAGGCGATCATCTGGTTCGAGGTCCACAGGCTCAGCTTGTCGCCCTTCCAGGCGGCGATGCTGGCGTGCGGCTCCATCATCGCATGGCCGTGGTCGGGGGTGATGTAGGTCTCGTCCAGCTTCACCGGCGCGGCGGCGAAGGCGGCCTCGAAGTCGCCGACCGCGCTGTCGGGGCCGCCGTCCTTGGGCTTGGTCGCCCCGTCCTTGGCCGAGGCCAGGTCGAAGGTCCCCTTGGCGCGCTCGTAGTCCACCTTCACCAGGCCGGCGGCGGCGCGGGCCTGCTCGAAGGTCTCGGCCACGACGATGGCTATGGCCTGGTGGTAGTGCTGGATCTCCGGGCCGCCCAGCAGCATGGCGGTGTTGAAGTCGCCCTTGGCCAGCTTGCCGGCCTCGGCGGCGGTGACGATGGCCAGCACGCCCGGCGCGGCCTTGGCGCGCGAGGTGTCCATGGACGTGATGCGTCCCTTGGCGATGGCCGCGCCGACCACGTAGCCGTAGGCGATGTGCGGAATCGCGTCGTGGCGCTCATAGGCGTAGGGGGCGCGGCCGGTGGTCTTCAGCGGCCCGTCGATGCGGTCGACCGGCTTGCCGACCACCTTCAGCTGGTCGATCGGATTGGTGGTGGCGGGGGTGTCGAACTTCATGGCCTCAACCCCTCGCTTCGGTGACGGCCGCGCCGATGGCGCGCTGCGCCAAGGTCAGCTTGAACGCGTTCTGGCTGGTGGTCCTCGCGCCGGCCAGCAGGCCCTCGGAGATGGCTTTTGCGCCGCGCGACAGCGAGCCTTCCGCCGCCTCCACCCGCCAGGGCTTGTGGGCGACGCCGCCCAGGGCGATGCGGCCGCCGCCATCCTTGTGGATGACGCTGGCCACCGAGACGAGGGCGAAGGCGTAGGAGGCCCGGTCGCGCACCTTGCGATAGGCGTGAACCCCGCCGATGGGCCTGGGCAGGGTCACCGAGGTGATCAGTTCGCCACGCGCCAGGGCGGTCTCGACATGGGGCGTCTGCCCCGGCAGGCGGTGGAACTCGGCGATCGGGATCGAGCGCTCGGTCCCGTCCGGCGTCACGGTCTCGACCGTGGCGTCCAGCACGCGCAGGGCCACGGCCATGTCGCTGGGGTGGGTGGCGATGCAGGCCTCGCTGGCGCCCAGCACGGCCAGGCTGCGGGTGAAGCCGCCGATCGCCGAGCAGCCTGCGCCGGGGGTGCGCTTATTGCAGGGCATGTTGGTGTCGTAGAAGTAGGGGCAGCGGGTGCGCTGCAGCAGGTTGCCGGCGGTGGTGGCCTTGTTGCGCAACTGGCCCGAGGCGCCGGCCAGCAGGGCCCGCGACAGCACGCCGTAGTCCTTGCGCACCCGCTTGTCGGCGGCCAGGTCGGTGTTGCGCACCAGGGCCCCGATGCGCAGGCCGCCGTCCTTGGTCGGCGCGATCTCGTCCAGCTTCAGACCGTTCACGTCCACGAGGCGCGTGGGTGTCTCGATCTCCAGCTTCATCAGGTCGAGCAGGTTGGTGCCGCCGGCGATGAAGCGGGCGGTCGGGTCGGCGGCGACGGCGGCGGCGGCTTCGCGCGGGCTTCTGGCGCGCTCGTAGGAAAACGCTTTCATGCCTTTCCTCCCGCGACTTCGGCCACGGCCGCGACGATGTTGGAATAGGCCCCGCAACGGCAGATGTTGCCGCTCATCCGCTCGCGCAGCTCATCCTCGCTGAACTGGACCTTGGCGTTGAGGTCGGCGGTGACGTGGCTGGGCACGCCGGCCTTGATCTCATCGAGCACCGCCTTGGCCGAGCAGATCTGGCCCGGCGTGCAGTAGCCGCACTGGTAGCCGTCGTGCTTGACGAAGGCCGCCTGCAGCGGGTGCAGCTTTTCCGGCGTTCCCAGGCCCTCGATGGTGGTGACCTCGTCGCCCTCGTGCATCACCGCCAGCGACAGGCAGGAATTGATCCGCCGGCCGTCGACGATGACCGTGCAGGCGCCGCACTGGCCGTGGTCGCAGCCCTTCTTGCTGCCGGTCAGCTTCAGGTGCTCGCGCAGGGCGTCCAGCAGGGTGGTGCGGGTGTCCAGCTCCAGGGTCTGGCGCTGGCCGTTGACCGTGAAGGACACCTTCATCAGCGAAGGCCCTGGTTCAACGGGCGCGGCGCCGGCCGCGCCCGGGGCGGCCGCAACGCCGACGGCGGCGCCGGTCGCCATCACTTCGCGCCTGGAAAGCTGAAGGTCGTCGAGTATCGCCATCCCATCCTCCGGTCCTCCACGCGCCAAGGGGCCGCGATCTAAGCGGCTGGGCGCGCGGGCGGTTTCGTCGCGGGTGTCGGCCCAGCGAAAGACGCGAAGCGTAACAGCGGCGGGGACGGCGCATTAGGCGCCTGGCGGTGCATGGGGTGTTGAGCGCTGCTCAACAATCCGGATCGGGTTTCGCGCGTTGCGGCGGACGCCGCGGAGCGATCGGCGCGGTCGCGGCGTTGTCCGGGCGAACCCGATGGAGATCGCATGGACCTCGACACCAAGCCCGACACCCACCCCGACCAGCAGCCCAAGCCGGTCAAGCGCAAGCACGTCAAGGTGCTGGCCCTGGTCGCCATCGTCATCGCCGTGCTGGCCGTGGCGATGTTCGTCGGCTTCAACACCTTCTATGCGGTGGAGGCGACCTAGGCGGCCCTACGCCTCGCCCTTGCTCCCGCCCGAGCGCTGGAAGAGCTGCAGCGTGCGCAGCATCGACAGGCGGGCGCTGTCGGCGTGGTGTCCGCTGGGGGCGACGAAGGCGTGGCCGGCGTCGTACTGGAAGATCGGCAGGTCGGGATGGGCCGCCTCGATCGCCGCCACGTCGGCGGGCGGGATCATCTCGTCGGTCTTGCCAAAGTGCAGGATGGTCGGGACCTTGGGCGTCTCGTCGCGATAGCGCACGATGTCGCCGCCGTAGAAACACGAGACCGCCGTCACGCCGTGGGCGCGGGTGGCGGAGAGCCAGGCGGTGGTGCCGCCAAAGCAGAAGCCCAGGACGAAGACCGGACCCTCCAGGGCGTCGATGGCGGCCTGGACGCGCGGCACACTGGCCGCACCCCAGCCGGCCTGCTCGCCCAGCGCCATGCGCTGGTCGAGGATCGCGGGGTCGGTGTTGTGCTCGGGCCAGGGGGCGTCGGCGCTGTCCAGCAGGTCGGGGGCGATCACCTCGTAGCCGTGCTCGGCCAGGCTTTCGCTGAATTCGCGGATGTGCGGGGTGATCCCCCAGATGGCGTGCAGGACGACGAGGCCGCCCCGGCGCGCCTCGCCCGGCTGGACGTGGAAGGCCGACAGCGGACCGCCGTCGCGGTCGCAAAGGGCGATGCGGGTTCCGGTCGTGCTCATGCGCCTGCCCCGCCCTGGGATGCGGCGACTTCCTCGAACAGGGCCACGGTGCGCTCGCGGGCCAGTTCGGCGTCGGCGAGGTCGCTGTCGGGGCGGCCGTCGTTGTTGAAGCCGTGGCCGCTGGCCTCGTAGACATGGACCGGCACGTCGGGGTGCGTCGTCCAGATGGCGGCCTTGGTCGCCTCGGCGTCGATGTGGGCGTCCTGGGCGCCCAGGTGGACGATCACCGGACAGTGCAGCGGCAGGGCGGCGTTGGCCCGCACTTGGCTGCCGTAATAGCTGGAGCCCGCCGCCAGGCCTTCCAGCTTCGAGGCCGCCAGCCACACCAGCGAGCCGCCCATGCAGTAGCCGACGGCGAACACCGGGCCCTTGTCCTTCAGGGCGTCGATGCAGGCCTGGATGTCCGACAGCATGGCCGGCATGCCCACCTTGCCGACGGCGGCGACGCCGTTCTGGAAGCCCTCGGGGTCGTGCTCGGCGACGTAGCCGCGCTCGACCCGGTCGAACAGCGACGGCGCGATGGCCTCGTAGCCGCGCGCGGCCCAGCGCGCGAGGTCGGCCTGCACGTACTGGTCCAGGCCGAAGATCTCCTGGATCACCACCACCCCGCCCTTGCGCTCGCCTTGCGGCTGGACGTGGCCGGCGGTGAACGAAAAGCCGTCGATGGCGGAGGTCAGGGTGAGGGTCTGCGACATGGGATCTCCGGCGTCTTCGAGGCGCCTTGGTCAGGCGCGCGCATCCAGAACCGCGCCGCCCTTCCGGTCAAGGCGCGCCGTCGTCGAAGTCCATCAGCCGGACGTGCGGGGCCAGGGCGCGGATCATGTCCGGCAGGTCTTCGCCCCAGGCGTTCTGGCCGCCGATGCGGATCGAGACGCGCTCGCCCGGGACGCTGTCCAGGTCCAGCTCCAGCCAGCCGTCGTCGTGGTTGCGGGGATGGTCGCGGTGGCCGACGGCGCGCACCTGACTCCACGGCGCGAAGCGCAGCGGCGTCCAGAGATGGGGGCGCCAGCGCAGGCCGTCGCGGTCGAGCACGAGGCGCGCCCGGCGGTCCAGGGCGCCCAGCAGGTTGCACGCGCAGGATAGGGCGACGCCGGCTCCGAGCAGCCAGATTCCCACCCCGCGCAGCGCCGGCGAGGCGAACATCAGCATCACCAGGCCGATGGCGGCGAACAGGGCCGTGCTGACCCAGTTCTTCCAGTTGGACGGCCTGACCACGAAGGGCAGGCGCGGCGGCGGGGCCGGGGCGTCGACGTCGGTCATGGCGTGATCCTCACCCGCGCGCCGTCGCGCACCAGCGTCCAGACCTCTTCTATCTCGGGATCGGTGAGCGCGATGCAGCCGTCGGTCCAGTCGCGGCCCTTGTAGAGCGCCGAGAGGGCGCCGCGGCCGTTGGGCAGGCCGTGGATCATGATGTCGCCGCCGGGATCGATCCCCTTGGCGCGGGCCGTCGCCGTCTGGGCCGGGGTCGGATAGCCGATGCGCAGGGCCAGGTGATAGCGGCTGCGCGGGTTGCGGCCGGTGATGCGGTAGTCGCCCTCGGGCGTGCGCCGGTCGCCCGCGCGGACCTTGGGCGCCAGCCCCCCGCCGCCCAGCGAGATCGCATAGGTCCGCACGAGGCGGTCGCCGGCATAGAGGCTCATGCGGTGGGCGGCCTTCTCGACCACGATGCGGTCGACCGAACCCTCGACCTTCGGCGGCTGGGCGGCGGCCATGCCGCAGCCGGCCAGGGTGAGGACCGCCAGGGCGGCGAGAACGGGGCGCATGAGAAAGCCGGTGCGTCTCAGTTCGCCGCGCCCAACCGCTCGCGCAGCATCCTGACCACGTCCTCCTTGCCGATCGGCGGCGACAGCAGGGTCTCGCCCGCCGTCATGCCCGAGACCAGCCGCACGGTGGCCGGACCGTCGACCGTGACGTCGGAGATCTCGATGCGGTAGGCGCCGAGGACCAGTTCGCCCTTGCCGTCTTCGATCTCGACGACCTGGGGGTCGCTGTCGAACAGGGCCTCGCGGTTGGGGCCGGCCACGACCTGGAACTCGACTACCCCGTCGCGCAGCTTGCCGTCGGGCGAGATCCTGCCCTGCACCGGGCCGCCATAGCGCAGGCCCAGCAGCTCGGTGAACGGCGCGGTCGCTCCGGACTTGGTGTAGGGCGCCGGGGCCAGCAGTTTCTCGGGGCGGCCCGCCTCGGAGATCTGGAAGACGCTGCCGGGGCGCAGGCTGTCGGAATAGGACCGGGTCAGGCTTTCGAAGCGGCCGTCGTCGTCTTTGTCGGCGAAGCAGTAGACGTCGCCCGCGGCCGGCTTCTGTCGGCGGCAATAGACCGTCCGGCCGTCGACCACGGCGGGCCACAGCGCCTCGCCGGCGGCGCCCAGGCGGGGCTTGTCGTCGGGCATCCTGGTCAGGGTGACGCCCGGCGCGGGGCGCACCACCTGCACGCCGATGACGGCGCGCTGATCGATCGAGCGGGCGGCGAACGGCTCGAGCGCCTGCTCGACCACCAGCCGCGACTGCGGCGGCGCCTTGTCGAGCATGGGGGTCAGGCTCTGCTGCACGCTCGGCGGCAGATCATCCCAGGTCTTGGGGAGCTGGAAGCGGATCGGCGACGCGCCCGGCGTCTGCCGGGCGGCGCTGCCCACCGGGACCTTCAGCGGCTCGCGCTGGACGGGGGGAATGGCCAGCGGCGGGGCGGCCGGCTTGGCCTCCTGGGCGGCGGCGGCGGCGGCGGCGGTCAGGCCGGCGGAGGCGAGGCCTGCGGCGACCAGAAGGATGGCTGGGATCGAGCGGCTCATCGGTAGATCGGAATGTAGGTGGTCGTGGTGGTGATCGACAGCGTCACGCGGTCGACCTGCGCGGGGATGGCCTCGACCACGCGATAGCGCAGGTCGCCCTCGGGGGTCAGGCCCAGCACGTCGATGCGGGAGCCGCGGATGGTGACGCTGGCCGGGCTGTCCTCGTCTCGCAGCGGGCGGGTGGCGCCGCCGTTGCGGATGGCCTGGAAGCCCAGGGGGCTCTCGAAGGCCGGCTGGACGGTCACCGAGCCGGGCTTGGTCGGCTCGCCCTCCCTGGCCCGGGGAGCCTGGGCGTTCCAGATCAGGCCGAAGTCGACCGAAGGCCCTTCGGCATAGGGCGTGCGCTCGTAGGCGACCGAGGTCTCCAGCGGCTTGGGCGCGCCCAGGGTGAACACGAACAGGGCCACGTTCATGAACGGCGAGCCCGACGGCCGCACCTGGTCGAAGTCGCCGTCGGCGTCGACGTCCTCGAAGCACGAGAAGGTGGCGCTGGACCACCAGCGCTTGCCCTCGGACACCGCGCAGTAGGCGAACCCGCCCTGCGAGGGCACGCCGAACATCTTGGCGCCGACGGGGAAGACGGTGGCCTTCTTGCCGCTGCCCAGGGTCGCCTGGGCGGTCAGGCGCGCGGCGCGCGGGGCGACGGCCTGCTGCACCAGCAGCGGCTCGCCCTTCTTGGCGACCTGCACGCCCTCGGGGGCGGTCGTCGGCAGGATGACGTAGCTGGCCGATTGGGTGCGGGTCTGGGCGGCGGACTGACCGCCGGTGACGGCAAGAACCGCCAGCAGGGCCCCGCCAGCCCATGCGGCGCGCCCGAACGATACTGGTTTCACGCTGAGCCAAGCTCCCCCGAACAACTGCGGCGAAGCTTGGCTCAAACGCGAACTATTTCAAGTCGGCAATCAAACGTTGAAGCGGAAGTGCATCACGTCGCCGTCCTTGACGACGTACTCCTTGCCTTCCGAACGCATCTTGCCGGCTTCCTTGGCGCCCGCCTCGCCGTTCAGCTTGACGTAGTCCTCGTAGGCGATGGTCTCGGCGCGGATGAAGCCCTTCTCGAAGTCGGTGTGGATCACGCCGGCCGCCTGCGGGCCGGTGGCGCCCACCGGGATCGTCCAGGCGCGGGCTTCCTTGGGGCCGACCGTGAAGTAGGTCTGCAGGCCCAGGAGCTTGTAGGCCTCGCGGATCAGGCGGTTCAGGCCCGGCTCTTCCAGGCCCAGGGTCTCGAGGAACTCGGTGCGCTCGGCTTCGTCCAGCAGGGCGATCTCGCTCTCGATCTGGGCCGAGATGACCACGCTGTTGGCGTTGTCGGTCTTGGCGCGCTCGGCCACCAGGTCCGAGAACTTGTTGCCCTTGTCGGCGCTGGCTTCGTCGACGTTGCAGACATAGAGGGCCGGCAGCGAGGTCAGCAGCTGCAGCATGGCCCAGGCCTTGGCGTCTTCCTTGTCGACCTTCGCGGCGCGGGCCGGGCGGCCGGCGCGCAGCTGCTCAAGCGCCAGGTTGATCAGGCGCAGGGTGGCGATCATTTCCTTGTCGCCGCCGCTCTTGGCGCGCTTCTCGACGTTGGGCAGGCGCTTTTCCAGGCTTTCCAGGTCGGCCAGCATCAGCTCCATCTCGATGATCTCGAGATCGGCGATCGGGTCGATGCGGCCTTCGACGTGGGTGATGTCGCCGTCCTCGAAGCACCGGGCCACGAAGGCCACGGCGTCGCAGTCGCGGATGTTGGCCAGGAACTGGTTGCCCAGGCCTTCGCCCTTGCTGGCGCCGCGCACCAGGCCGGCGACGTCGACGAAGTTGATGCGGGCCGGGATGATTTCCTTGGAGCCGGCGATGGCGGCCAGGGCGTTCAGGCGCGCTTCGGGCACGGCCACGTCGCCGGTGTTCGGCTCGATGGTGCAGAACGGATAGTTGGCGGCCTGGGCCGACGCCGTCTGGGTCAGGGCGTTGAACAGGGTGGACTTGCCGACGTTGGGCAGGCCGACGATGGCGACTTTCAGGGCCATGGAACTCTCGTGAATTTCGTTGGGCGGGCGCTTAGCACGGATCGCGCCGGAAGTCCGCCCTCACCACATCGGATCGATGTCCGCGCCCTTCAGGGCTTCGGCGATGCGCTGGCGGGTGGCGTCGGTGACGTCGTCGGGCAGTTCGTCGGGATGGAACCAGCCGATCTCGTGAATCTCGCCCTGCTGGGCCGCTTCGCACGGCTCCCAGGCGTGGACGCGGTAGAAGAGGACGTGGTCGCCCGGGTGGCGCGGCTCGTTGCTGTGCACCGACAGCAGGGTGGGGCGGCCGATGACGCGCACGCCGGCTTCTTCCTGCATCTCTCGGATCAGCGAGGTCTCGGCGACCTCGCCGCGCTCGACCCCGCCGCCCGGCAGGTACCAGCCGGGGACATAGGTGTGCTGGATCATCAGCACGCGGCCTTCCGCGTCGGTGGCGAGGCCGCGCACGCCCAGCGTCAGGCCTCGGGTCATGCGGAACCAGGCATAGATGAAGGGACGGGTGTAGGGTTCGACTTTACGGCGCCAGAGCATGGCGCGCAGGCTAGGCTGTTTCGGCGGCGAGGGGCAGGCCTTGCTCCACCGAACATTGGCCGCTAAAGCCGGAGGCGAGGAAACAACAACCAAGCCGGAGCGGCGCCAACATGCTCGCGATCCTGATCATCGCCATCTTCCTGGGCGTCATCGTCGGCCTGAACGCCTTCGAGTTCGGCCGCATCGACTGATGCAGTCCGCGCGGCGGTTTCCCGCCGCGCTCGTTCTCCCTAGTCCCCCACCCGCGCCATCAGCCGCCGGCCGCCGGCGCGCATCAGGAAGCGGGTCTCGGCATTGGCCGGGATGCGGGGGTCGTCCCACAGCGCCAGCTGCAGCCAGGCCTCGACGCGCAGGCGGCGGGTGAGGCCGCGCGCCGTCTCGAAGGCGTCGCCCAGTTCGCGCACGGCCCGGGCCTCGACGGCCTCGGCCACCGCCTCGCCGTCGGCCAGCATCGGGTCGGCCCCGGCCAGCACCCAGGCGCGCACGTCCTCGCGGGCCTCCAGCGACGGCGTCATCTCCTCGGCGAAGAACAGCGGCCAATGGGCCAGCGGGCGGCGGCCATTCGAAAGGTCGCCGGCCGCCAGCTCCAGGGCGCGGCTCAGGAGCTGGTCGCGGGCCACGGGGGAATGGGCCAGATCCTCGGCGTGCAGCGACAGGCGCGTGGCGGCCTCGCGCGGCGTGGCGCCGGACGAGGCCTGCTCCACTTGGTCGGCGGCGGCCAGCAGGGCGGTCGCGGCGGCGGTGCTCAGGCCGTGGCCGGGGCTGGGGCAGGGGCCCGGCGCGTCGTCAGCCGTCATTGCGCACCGCCAGCACCTTGATCGAGCGCACCCGGCCGCCGGCCTCGGCCCACGAGAAGCGCTGACCGGGCTTGAGGCCCAGCAGCGCCGCGCCGATCGGGGCGGTGACCGACACCCGGTGCTCGTCGATGCTGGCCTCGTGCGGCAGGGCCAGGCGGATGGTGCGCATCCGGTCGCGGTCGAGGTCGTGATAGTCGACCTCCGAACCCAGCCGCACGCGGTTGGCGGCCAGGACGCCCTCGACCACGGCGGCGCGCTCGAGCTCGACGGCCAGCAGGGCTTGCCCAGGCGCGGCGCTGGGATGGGCGACCAGGGCGGCCAGGGCGTCGTAGTCCTCGGCGCAGACGGTGATCGGCGGACGCGGATCGCGTTTGGAAACGGGCGGGGAGGCAGGCATCGAGGCGCTCCTGGCGTTTGGCCATGCGGCATGGCGCGGCGTCGCAGCCCTAGGCCGCGCGCCGTAGTAATGGGGGTATGGGCGCAAGTTTTCTGGACCTCGACCGGTTATGTGTCGAAGTCTTGCGCAACGCTGTTGTCGATGTGGTTTTCGTCCCAAGCCCGGCGCAGGCGCGTCGATAGGGGCTCGGGACTAGGCTCCTGCGATGAGGTGGCCCGCCCTATGCTGCTCGCGATTGAAGAATTCGATGCGATACATGGTGACGGCATCATAGGTCAGGCAGCGCTGCTGTCAAATCAGGCAATCGGTGACGAGCGCCGTTCGCACGACATGGGTCGCCGAGGCGGCTGGCGGCGGCTAAACGGGTCGTGGGTCCTTCGCGTCCGGAGAGTCGTTTCCATGTTCCGTCGTCTGTCGGCCGCCATTGTCGTCGCCGCCCTGCTGGCCGGTCCCGCCCTGGCCCAGGACCCCAATGCGCCGCCGCCGACCGAGGCCCACTACGCCACCGCCCGGGCGATGATCGCCGACCGCCAGAAGATCGTGACGCCGAACGGGATCCAGGTGATGGAGCAGGTGAACCTGAACGGCCTGCCGCAGTGGGTGTCGATCCGCGGAACCGACAAGAGCAATCCGGTGATCATCTACGTCCATGGCGGGCCGGGCGCGACCGAGATGGGCCGCTCCTGGCCCTACCAGCAGGGCTGGGAGGACTATTTCACCGTCGTGCAGTGGGACCAGCCGGGCGCGGGCAAGACCCTGCGCTCGGGCGGCGAGGCGGCCAACCGCACTCACCTGTCGCGCGCCCAGATGACCAAGGACCTGCTGGCCCTGATCGACGACGTGCGGACCCGCGTCGGCGCGCGCAAGGTGATCCTGCTCGGCCACTCTTGGGGCAATGTCATCGCGATGGACGCGGCCATGGCCCGGCCGGACCTGGTTGCGGCCTATGTCGGCGTCGGCCCGCTGTTTTCCCTGCGCGCCAATGAGGCGGCCCAGTACGAAGCCCTGCTGAAGATCGCCGCCGAGCGCAAGGACGAGACGGCGCTGGCCGAGCTGAAGGCCCTGGCGCCCTATCCCGGCGACGGCGAGATCCCGTTCGCCAAGGTCAATGTCGTGCGCAAGTGGGTGATGGCCTACGGCGGGCTGGCCGCCTATCGCGACAACGCCGACTTCTATTTCCGCGCCGCCCGCCTGTCGCCGCTCTACGACTATGCCGACCGCCTGGCCATCGACCAGGGCGGCCAGCTGTCGGTGCCGGCCCTGCTGCCCGACATGGCCGCAGTGGATCAAACGAAGATCGCGGCGACCAAGTTCCCGGTCTTCATGTTCCTGGGCCGCCACGACATCACCACGCCCTCGTCGGTGATCGAGCCGTGGCTGACGCGGCTGAAAGCCCCGAAGAAGCAGCTCGTCTGGTTCGAACACTCCGCCCACCTTCCCCCGCACGAGGAGCCGGGCAGGTTCCTGGTCGAACTGGTGGAGAAGGTGCGGCCGCTGGCGGTGGAGAAGCCGGCGAAGTAGGGCGATCGGCTCAGATGCCGACCGCCTTTCTCAGAAGTTCGTTGGCCCGGCTTTGCCAGCCGGGGCCGTCCTCGCGAAGCTTGTCGATGACGTCTTGGTCAAGGCGCAGGGTCACCTGCTTCTTGGGCGTTTCGAGCTTCGGGCGGCCGCGCCGAGTCAGCGTCCCTGTCGCGGGGCGCAGGACGCGGTCGCCGTCCTTCAGTTCGGCCCGATCGAGCGCCTCGTCGGACCATTCGGGCGCGTCATCCGGATCTGTCCAGACGGGGCGCGTATCGTTGTTGTTCCCTGTCATTGCACTCTCTCATCGAGATGATGCGTCGTGCCTGACCTCGTGGTGTCCAAACCACCATGACCATTCGGCCGTTGAGGCGGCCGATCGTCTGGTAGCGGATCTCCCCATACTCGACGCGATCATCCTCTAGGGTCAGCTGCCTGCCTTCGAAGACGAAGCTCGCATCGGAAAAATCCAGCCCACGATGGGTCAGGGTCAGCGAGCGCTTAGTCTCATCCCATTCGAGTTCCATCATCGATTGTCGCCTTGGCGCTAAGCGGTTTCACATCTGCTCTTCCGTCAAGCGCGTCGGCGACCGCGCAGAATTTTTGTAACGTCAAAAAGACCACGAGTCAAATTTTGTAGTTACAATAATGCGTAGCGGTCGCACATGCTTTCGTCACCCGCTATGACCGTAGGAAGATCCAGCCCGCGTCGGATATCGAATGACCCATTCGCTGACTTCTTTCTCAATCCCGCGCGGCGGCGCGCTCGTCACCGGCGCGGGCCGGCGCATCGGGCGGGTGCTGGCGCTGGAGGCGGCGCGGGCAGGGTATGACGTGGCGGTGCACTACCGCACCGCGCGGGACGAAGCCGAGGCGGTGGTCGCCGAGATCGTCGCGCTGGGCCGCCGTGCGGTCGCCGTGCCGGGCGAGCTAGCCGATCCGGACATCGGCACGGTCCTGGTCGGGGCGGCGTCGCGGGCGATCGGGCCGCTGACCCTGCTGGTCAACTCGGCCTCGACCTTCGAGGACGACCGGATCGGAGGCGTGACGACCGACAGCTGGAACCTGCACATGGACGCCAACCTGCGCGCGCCGGTGCTGCTGGCCCAGGCCTTCGCCGCGGGCTTGCCGACGGGCGACAAGGGTCTGGTGGTCAACCTGGTCGACCAGCGGGTGCTGAAGCCCAATCCGCAGTTCTTCAGCTACAGCGTCTCCAAGGCCGGCCTGTGGTGGGTGACGCGCACCCTGGCCCAGGACCTGGCGCCGGCCATCCGCGTCAATGCGATCGGGCCGGGGCCGGTGCTGGCCTCGATCCACCAGGCGCCGGGCGAGTTCGAGGCCGAGGCCGCGGCCACGCCCCTGGGCGGCCCCGTCGATCCGGCCGAACTGGCGGCGGCGATGCGCTATCTCATTGACGCGCCGTCGGTCACGGGCCAGATGATCGCGGTCGACGGCGGCCAGCATCTGGCCTGGCGCACGCCCGACGTCCTCGGTTCCTGAAGGCCCCCGCCCTTGTCCGCCTCCCCCCTCTCCGAAACGCCGTTTCCGGCGCCCGCCCTCGCAAAGGTCATCGTGACCAAGGTCTTCGTGCGCGGCCTCAAGGTCGAAGCCGAGATCGGCGTCTACGACCACGAGCACGGCCGCGTGCAGCCGCTGGTCATCGACGTCGAGCTCGACGTGGCCGCCAGCCACTGCGAAGAGCTGGGCGACACGGTCAATTACGAGACCATCCGCACCGCCGCCCAGGACATCGCCGCCGCCGGCCATATCGACCTGGTCGAGACCTTCGCCGAGCGCCTGGCCCAGGCATGTTTCGACGACCATCGCGTCACCCGCGCCCGGGTGCGGGTCGAAAAGCCCCTGGCCCTGGCCCCGCACGCCGCCGCCGCCGGCGTCGAGATCACCGCCGTCCGCGGGTGAGCGAGCTTTCCCACAGCGCCCGCCTGGCTCCGTTCCAGCCCGAAACGGCCTGGACCCTGGAGGGCGGGACGCTGGTGGAGCGCCGCGGCGCGCGCGAACGCCGCTTCGACCTGGCCCACCTTCGCCGCTTCCGCCTGGCCATGCCGCGGGGCGGCGGTCGCCAGCGCGCCCTGATGCTGAGCTTCGGCCGCCAGCGCGTGGCCATCGCCTCGCAGAGCTGGCGGGGTCCCGGCCTCTATGACGACAGGCTGGAAAGCTTCTCGCTGCTGGCCCGGGCGATCGCCGCCGTCGGCGCCGACCTTGCGCCCCATGCCCGCTTCGAGACCGCCGGCTTCAAGCTGCGCGACGCCACGACCCTGGTCACCGGCCTGCTGGCGGTGGGAATGGGAGCGCTGCTGCTGCTGGCGATCTCGTCGTCGATGCGGGGCATGGCCATCGACCTGGCCGCGCGCATGGGCTTCCTGCTGCTGCTGATCTTCGCCGCCCTGCCCTGGCTGCCCCGGGGCGAGGCGCTGGACCCGCACGACCTGCCGGCGCGCTGGCTGCCGTGAGGCCTTGCCGCGGCCCGGCGCGCGCTCTACCTCCGAGGCCATGATCAGCTACCGCCCCTCCTTTCCCGACGACGGCGAGCGCATCGTCGAGATCTGGCGCCGCGCCGTCGACGCCACCCACGATTTCCTCAAGCCCGAGGACCGGATCGCCATCGAGGCCGAGGTCACCGCCTTCCTGCCGAGCGCGCCGATGTGGGTTGCGGTCGACGAGGCCGACGTCGCCGTCGCCTTCATGCTGCTGGAGGGCGCGCACATGCAGGCGCTGTTCGTCGATCCCGACCATCGTGGGACGGGCGTGGGCCGCAACCTGGTCTCCCTGGCCCAGGCCACGCAGCCGACCCTGACCACCGACGTCAACGAACAGAACGCCCAGGCCGTGGGCTTCTACGAGCGGATGGGCTTTGCGGTCACCGGCCGCTCGCCCGTCGACGGGCAGGGGCGGGCCTATCCGCTGGTGCATCTGCGCAAGGGCGGCTGATCGGCCGTCCTTTCCTAAGCTTCATTTGCATCGGCGCGCGTTTTTGGCGAGCATCCGCCAAACATCGCCTTTCGATCCAGGAAGCCCGTGACCGACGTTCAGCCCGACCCCGCCGTCCCGCCCACCCCGCAGGACGACAAGACCCTGCCGATCATCGCCTATGCCTGCTACATCGCCGGCTGGGTGACGGGCATCTCGCCGGTCATCGGCGTGATCCTGGCCTATGTGTTCACGGCCTCGGCGCCCGAGTGGCTGCAGAGCCACTACGTCTTCCAGATCCGCACCTTCTGGCTGTCGCTGCTGTTCGGCCTGGTCGGCGTGCTGACCCTGATCATCGGCATCGGCGCCCTGATCCTGATCGCCGTGGGCATCTGGGTGACCGTGCGCGCGATCGTCGGCCTGTCGTGGCTGCTGAAGGGCGAGGCCTATCCGACGCCGCGCAACTGGATGCTCTGAGGCCCGATGAGCGACCTCGCCCCCTCCGTCGCCCCGCAGGCCGAACGCCACTCCGAGGACAAGATCGTCCCGGCCGTGGTCTACGGCCTTTACCTGCTGGGCTTCAGCAACGGCCTGACCTTCTTCATCGGCCTGATCGTCGCCTATGTGCAGCGCGGCCAGGCCGGGCCGATCAACGAGAGCCACTACACCTTCGCGATCCGCACCTTCTGGCTGTCGATCGCCTGGTTCCTGCTCGGCGGGGCGCTGGTGCTGTTCGGCATCCCGCTGTCGCTGGTGCTGATCGGCGTGCCGATGATCATTGCGGGGGTGGCGATCATCTCGGCGATCAGCCTCTGGTTCGTCGTCCGTTGCATCGCCGGAATCGCCTTCCTCGTGCGCGGAGAAGCCTATCCCAGGCCGCGCACGTGGTTGATTTAGAGGCAGGAACGGCCGTCGGCGCCCGCATGGGCGACTTCCAGGTTATCAACGTTCCCCTGACGGGCGAGTATGCTCGACGCCGGTCGCCCGGTCCTATGACTTTCCGCCCCTGGCGGAAGTAAGTCGTGGAGGGGGCGACATGCTGGCTCGCATCGTAGGGATCATCTTGGGGCTGATCCTGACGACGTCGGGATATGTGATCTCAGGCCTGGGCACGCTGGGGACGTGGGCCCTAGGCTGGGATCTCGGCCCGTTCGAGCCGCATCGGACGACCGCCGGCTGGGCGGCGATGACGTTGGGGGGAATCCTTCTCGTCGCCGCCCTGCTGCCCCGCAAGGGGACGTCGCGTCGGGGGACGCGACGCAGGAAAGGGAGCGCTCGCGGGGGCGAGCGTTCCCTGACCAAACCTTTCGACATGGACGGGCCCGCGCCGGCGACTCTGGCTATGACGCCGGTCGTCATGACGCCTCCTTCGCCGCCCGCCCACACCGCCACGCCGCCCGTTTCCGCGCCCGCAACCGTGGGCGCCACCGAGTTCGAGATCCTGCGGGCCGAGATGCTGGCCCTGTGCGGCTCGGAGGCCTGGAACCCGGCCGCCCGCGTGCTGGCCCGGCTGGTCCGCGTGGCCGAGAGCGACCGCGAGCGGACGATCGCCTATCGCGACCTGGGCGACTTCGCCGCGGCGCAGGGCCGCCATGACGACGCCGCCGAGGCCTACGAGGAAGCCGTCTCCTACGCCCGCATGGTCAGGAAGGCTCAGCCCAATGATCCGTCGACGGACGAACTGCTGGCCGGCGCCCTGGCCGGCGTGGGCGACACCGCCGAGGCCGAGGGGCGGCTGAACGAGGCCCTGGCCGCTTTCGAGGAGGCGCTGGCCCTGCGCCGTTCGCCCGGCGGCCGCGAAGCCGCCGATCCCGGCGCGCAGCGGGCGCTGTCGGTGGCGCTGGAGCGGCTGGCCGACCTGCGCGAGGATCGCGGCCACCGCATGCGGGCGCTGGATCTCTACCGCGAGAGCTACGACGTCACCGCCCGCCTGGCCGCCGCCGACCCGGCGCGCTTCGGCCTGGAGCTGGTCGCGACCCGCGCGCGCCTGGAAGAGATCGAGGCGAGGGTCGCGGGGTAGGGCTCTTTCTCCTCCACCGCTTCGCGGTCCCCCTCCCCCGCTTGGCGGGGGAGGAGAAAGGCCGCTTGTGGCCAAGCTTTTCGCCCGCCATCATCCGCCGCTTTCGGGGGCTTGCGTCCCCCGCTCTGGGGGAAGTCATGGTCTATCTGCGCTGGCGGCGCTTCATCGAGATGGCGTCGCTGGATCGTCCGTGGCTGGGCGACCTGATGGAGAAGCGCAAGGGCGAGGCCTTCCGGGCCGCTCCGGTCGAGCGCTGGGACCAGGAGTATCGCGACGGCGTCTATGACCGCCTGCATCGCTCGGACCAGCGCCACCATCACCGCCTGCTGGCGGCGATGATCGCCGACCGCTGGCCCAGCCCTCGGGTGCTCGAGATCGGGGCCGGCGAGGGGGTGTTCTTCGAGGCCCTGCGCAATCACCGCCCCGCCCGTTATGTAGGCGTCGACTTCTCCGAGCCGGCGGTGGCGACGGGGCAAAAGCGTCTGTCGGCCGAGATCGCCTCGGGCCAGGTCCGGATGCTGCTGGGCGATGGCCGCACGTTCGCCGCCGACGAGACCTTCGACGTGGTGGTGTTCTCCGAGTGCATCGAGCATCTGGGGCAGGTCGAGCCGCTGATCGACCACTACCGGCCGATGTTGGCGCCCGGCGGGGCCGTGGGCCTGACCATGTGGCTGTCGCTCAAGCCGCTGCGCCTTTGGCGGACGCTGAAGGCGATGGGCGAGGTTCACGACGAGGCCGTGGTCAACACGCCGTGGGGCGGCGGCTGGCTGGTGGCGACGGTGGGCGTGAAGGACTGAGGCTGGCCCACGAGGAACCTCCCCCTCTGGGGGAGGCGATCGCGCAGCGATCGGTGGGGGGAGTGATTGCGGCCCATCCAACGCTCCGGAGGCTGAGAACGGCCCCCCACCGGCCTTCGGCCGCCTCCCCCACAGGGGGAGGTTCCTCGAGAGTGGAGGGCCGGAGGGGGTTCTCCACGGCCAATAAAAAACCCCGGAGCGTTTCCGCCCCGGGGTCCTTCAATTCAAAGCTCGAGCCAGCCTTACGCCGGGACGACTTCCTCGCGGCGCACCAGGGCGGCGTAGGCGTCCATCAGGCTCAGCGACAGCTTGCCGGGCGTGAAGGTGAACTCGCCGATCTCGGCCACCGGGGTGACCTCGGCGGCGGTGCCGACGATGAAGCACTCGGAAAAGCCGGCCAGCTCTTCCTTCTCGATGTGGCGCTCGACCACCTCGATCCCCTGGCCCTTGGCGATCTCGATCACCGTGCGGCGGGTGATGCCGTCCAGGAAGCAGTCGGGCTTGGGCGTGTGCAGCACGCCGTCCTTGACGAAGAACACGTTGGCGCCGGTCGCCTCGGCCACGTAGCCGCGGTAGTCCAGCATCATCGCGTCGGTGTAGCCGTCCTTCTCCGCGGCGTGCTTGGAGATGGTGCAGATCATGTAGAGGCCGGCGGCCTTGGCGGCGACGGGGGCCGTCTTCGGATCCGGGCGGTTATACTTGGCCCAGGTCAGGCGGATGCCCTTGGCCTTCAGGGCCGGGTCGAAGTAGCTGGGCCAGTCCCACACGGCGATGGCCACGTGGATCTTGGTCTGCTGCGCCGAAACGCCGATCATCTCGCTGCCGCGCCAGGCGATGGGGCGCACATAGCAGTCGCTCAGGCCGTTCTTGGCGGCGGTCGCCTTGCAGGCCTCGTCGATCTCGGCCACCGTGTAGGGGATCTCGAAATCGAGGATTTCGGCCGACTTGAACAGGCGCTCGGTATGCTCGGTCAGCTTGAAAATCTCGCCGCCGTACATGCGCTCGCCTTCGAACACCGACGAGGCGTAGTGCAGGCCGTGTGTCAATACGTGCACCTTCGCCTCGCGCCAGGGAACGAACTGGCCATCCAGCCAGATCCATCCGTCGCGATCATCGAAGGGAACGAGAGACATCGGTCCAAGACCTCCTTATTTGGAACCCGGTCCTTAGACGCCCGAGGAGCCGGAAGGTCAAACGAAATGGACGCTCGAGCATGACGCCACACGCCGATCCCCGCCTGATCCTGCGCGAGGAGGAGCTCGACGGCGGCCTGGAGTTGATTCTCCTGGCCGAGGCGGCGCTGTGGGCCGCGGTCGACGGCGTCCTGGAAACCGAGGGGCCGGGCCTGGGGCGTTCGCACTGGCGGGCGGCCTTCCTGCTGCGCCGGCGTCCGGGCATCGGCGTGCAGGACCTTTCCAAGCTCACCAGCCTGTCCAAGCAGGCGGCCAGCAAGACCCTGTCGGACCTCCAGCGCCTGGGCCTGGCGGAAAAGGCATCAGGCGATCTCGACGCGCGTCGGCGGCCTGCGGTGCTGACCGAGGCCGGCAAGGCCTTCGAGGCGCGCGTCAGCGAGCGGCTGCGGGCCCTCCTGGGCCGGGCCTATCGCACCGGGGGGCTGGACGGGGTGCCGGGGGCGAGGCGGATTCTCGCGGCCCTGGCCGGACCACGCCAAGGGGTGGGCGTCAATCGAAGGGAGGCGCTGTGAGCCCCGAGGAAAGACGCGATCGCCACCTGCTGGTGGTCGACGACGACGACCGCATCCGCGAACTGCTCAAGCAGTTCCTCAGCCGCGCCGGCTTCCGGGTCAGCGCCGCGGCCGACGCCGCCCACGCCGACCGCCTGATCGGGGTGATGGACTTCGACCTGCTGGTGCTCGACGTGATGATGCCGGGCGAGGACGGCTTCGCCTTCACCAGGCGGGTGCGGGCCAAGGGCGGCGAGGTCGGCCGCATGCCGATCCTGATGCTGACCGCCCGCGACACCACCGGCGACCGCATCGAGGGCCTGACCCACGGCGCCGACGACTACCTGGCCAAGCCGTTCGAGCCGCAGGAACTGCTGCTGCGCATCGAGTCGATCCTGCGCCGGGCCGCGCCCAAGCCGATGGGGCCGCAGGAGATCGTCATGGGCGACTGCGCCTTCATGCCCGATCGCGGCGAGCTGACGAGAGCCGGCGCGCCGGTGCGCCTGACCGAGGCCGAGGTCGCCCTGCTGCGCCGCCTGGCCCGGGCCCTGCACGAGCCGGTCGACCGCCTGGAGCTGGCCCGCGACACCGCCGACGCCACCGGCCGGGCCGTCGACGTCCAGGTCACCCGCCTGCGCCGCAAGATCGAGCCGGACCCCAAGAACCCGCGATACCTGCAGACCGTGCGGGGGGTGGGTTATCGGCTGGCGCCGGATTGATGGGTGTCGGCATCCAGATCCTCCCCCTGAAGGGGGAGGTGGCGCGAAGCGCCGGAGGGGGAAGTATCTGCGGGGCTGGGGACTTCACTTCCCCCTCCGTCGGCTGCGCCGCCACCTCCCCCTTCAGGGGGAGGACCTAAGTCATGCGCCTGCGCACCCGCCTGTTCATTCCGCGCCAGATCAAGCGCTGGCTGCCGACCTCGCTGTTCGGCCGCAGCTTGCTGATCATCGTGCTGCCCGTGGCGGTGATGCAGATCGCCGTCACCTGGGGGTTCTTCGACGCTCACTGGGAGACGGTGAACAGCCGTCTGTCCGAGGGGCTGGCGGGCGACATCGCCTGGGCCGTGGCCACCTATCAGGATGATCCCAGTCCCGAGGCCGTCGAGCGCATGGCTCAGCGGGCCGAGGACACGATGGACCTGTCCATCGCCCTGCTGAAGGGGCGCGATCTGCCCACCGGGCGGCGGCCGGCGATGTTCGCCTCGCTCGACCGGTCGATGCAGCGGGCCCTGGAGGAACGGCTGGACGAGCGCTTCTGGTTCGACGCCTCGGACCGCTACACCGCCCACGTCCAGATCCAGGTGAAGGTCAGGGAAGGGGTGCTGCGCATCTACGCCCCGCGCGACCGCGCCTTCGCGACCCAGGGTCACATCTTCATCCTGTGGATGGTGGTGGCGACCATGCTGCTGACGGCGATCGCCATCCTGTTCATCCGCAACCAGGTGCGGGCCATCGAGCGCCTGGCCGACGCCGCCGACGCCTTCGGGCGGGGGCTGGATCCGGAGTTCAAGCCGCACGGCGCGCGCGAGGTGCGCCAGGCGGCCCAGGCGTTCCTGGCCATGAAGGCCCGCATCCAGCGCCATATCGAACAGCGCACGGCCCTGCTGGCCAGCGTCAGCCACGACCTGCGCACGCCGCTGACCCGCCTGAAGCTGGAGATGGCGCTGGCCGAGCCCGGCCCGCAGGTCGAGGCCATCAAGCGCGATCTCTCCGAAATGGAGCACATGATCGACGAGTACCTGGCCTTCGCGCGGGGGGAGGGCGGGGAAGCGCTGCAGGAGGTCGAGCTGGCCCCGCTGATCGCCGGCGTCTGCGCGGCCGCCGAGCGCGGCGGTGCGCGGGTCGAGACCGTGCTCGAGCAGGATCTCGTGGCCAACCTGCGGTCCAGCGCCTTCAAGCGCGCCCTGGCCAACCTGGTCGACAACGCCGCCGCCCATGGCGACACCGTCCGGGTCACGCTGGAGGCGCGGCTGACGGGCGGGGTGAACATCGTCGTCGACGACGACGGCCCCGGCATTCCCGAGGACCGCTACGAGGACGCGTTCAAGCCCTTCAACCGCCTCGACGAGTCGCGGAACCAGAACGAGAAGGGCGTGGGGCTAGGCTTGGCGCTGGCCCGCGACATGGCCCGCGGGCTGGGCGGCGACCTCGTTCTGGAGCGCTCGCCGATGGGCGGCCTGCGGGCGGTGATGCGCCTGCCGGGCTAGAACGGCGCCGGGATGCGGCCCTGGATGAGGATCCGGGGCCGGGCCTGCGACGCGCCCTCGACCGAGACGTCGTACATCAGGTGGACGCTGTCGCCGAGCGGCCGCGGATGGCGGCTGATCCACAGGCTCCAGCGGCCGTCCTTGTCCTTGCGCAGGTGATAGAGGCCGGGCAGCGGCAGGGCGGCGAAGGCGGCCGCCTCGCCTTTCGGGCAGGCGGGCGGGCCGCTGATCGTGTCGCAGGCCAGGCTGGCCTCGGCGCGCTGGCCCAGGGCCTGCTGACCGACCAGCCAGGCCAGGAGCTGCGCGGCCTCCTTCGGCGCAGCGCCCGAGACCGTGGCGAAGCCCTCCAGGCTCTTGCCCTGGCAGGCGGCGCCGACGGCCAGGGTCTGCCTGGCGCCGACCTTGCCGGGATCAGGCTCAATCGTCGCGTCGCCGCCGCCCGGATCCTGGCGATAGCGCAGCCCGACCTCATGGATGCGGCGGCTGCAGACGCCCGGCGCGATCGGCGTGGGGGCGTCGCCGAACTCGAAGCGGCCCATCACGGCCAGCATGTGGTCGGGACTGAACCGCTGCGCCGTCGGGGCCGCGTCGGCCGGCAGCAGCGCGCGGGCGGCCGCTCGGTTGGCCGGCGTGTCCGGCGAGGGCGCCTGGGCCAGCGCCGGGCCGGCGATCCCAAGGACGAAAACGATCGAAAGGGCGGTGCGCAGCATGGCGCGAGGCTCCCGTGTTTTCGTGTTGCGCGCAATGGCCTTGAATGCATCCATTGGTTGATTATCTGCGATGTTCGCCTTTCCCGTATCCGCGCCAGGCAAGGGGCCGCGTCATGAAAATCAGGGATATTCAGCAGCAACTGGCCGCGCGCGGTTACACGCCGGGGCCGATCGACGGGATCTGGGGGCGCCAGACCATCGCCGCCGTCCGCCGTTTCCAGGGCCGGCATGGGCTCGAGCCCGACGGCGTGGTCGGGCCGCTGACCCTGGCGGCGCTGTTCCAGGGCGCGCCGGCGGCCGCCGCCCCGACGCCCTCGTCCCTGACCGGCTTCGACGATCCCAGCCTGGTGTGGTTCCAGGAGGCGCGCCGCCTGATCGGCACGCGCGAGAAACCCGGCAAGGGCGACAATCCCGAGATCCTCGACTGGGCCTCCGAGCAGGGCCTCAAGAACATCTACACCGGCGACGACATCCCCTGGTGCGGCCTGTTCGTCGGCCATTGCGTCAGCAGCACCCTGGACCGCGAGGCCACGCCCTCGAACCTGCTGACGGCCCGGGCCTGGGAGCGGTTCGGCATCCCGATCGCCCCGACGCCCGGGGCGGTGATGGTGTTCTGGCGAGAGAACCGGGGCGGCGGCAAGGGCCATGTCGGCTTCTATGCCGGCGAGGACGAGGCCGGGGCCTACCGCATTCTCGGCGGCAACCAGTCCGACAGTGTCTCGCTGGCCTGGCTGGGCAAGGACCGCTTCCTCGGCGCCCGCTGGCCCGCCACCGTGCCGCCGCCGGTCCCGCGCGCGATCAAGGTGACGCGGACGGCCGGCCTGTCGTGGAACGAGGCCTGACTAGCGAGCGGGGGGCGTCTTGGACACCCGATCCGCCGAAGCGATGAGACTGCTCAGAATGCGTGAGCAGGCCAAGAACAGGCCCGCCCCGCCGATGCATGCCGCGACGTGGAACGCGTTGATCGAAGCGGCCGTGAGGAGCAGCGGTCCCAGAAGGCCGGCTGAAAGCGTGATCCAGCACAGGGGCCAGGGCATGCGTCCGGCGAACATGCCGATCCCGCAAGCGACGAGGCAGGGGGGAAGCAGCAGATACTCGGAGCGCATGGGGCCTCTGTCTCGCAATCGGTCAGGCGGCGACCAGAGGCTCGATCGCCTCCAGGTCGGCTCGGCGCTCGATCACGGCTTTCGAGAGGTCGTGCTGGGCCTGGAGGTTCATCCAGAACTGCGCGTTTATGCCAAACACTCGCTCCAGGCGCAGGGCGGTGTCGGGGGTGACGGGCTGGGTTTCACGGGTCAGGCGTTCGATCCGCGTGCGGTCCCTCAATCCCATGGCCTTGGACAGCGCCCCGGCGGTCAGGCCCATCGGCGTCATGAAATCCTCGCGCAGGATTTCGCCCGGATGCGGCAGGGGGCTGACGAGATCGAGGTCCAGGAAGGTGGCGCTCATCGTTGCATATCCTCAGTGATAGTCGCCAAACCAGACGTCCTCCGGTCCGTCCGCGCCCCACCGGAAGGTGATGCGGAACTGGTCGTTGACGCTGACCGACCATTCGCCCGCCCGATCGCCTTCCAGCGCGTGCAGGCGATTGCCTGGCGGGATCCGCATGTGGGTCACGTCTGTGACCGCATTGAGCTGGGCCAGGACCCGTCGGGTTCGGCGTACAAGGTCGGCGGGGAAACCCTTGGGCGAATGACCCAGGAAGACGGCTCGGGCCGCCTCGCTTCGCCAGCTCTGGATCATCGACGTTTCGAGCTCAAACTGTAGCGCGTTGCGCTACGCTGTCAATGGTGTTGTAGCGCGATGCGCTACATATGGCGATTCCCCTACTGCCGGGTCGGACGCCAGTCGATGGGCAGGGACAGCCAGCGATCAGCGACCGGCTTGCCCTCGGCGTCCTCGGGCTTCATGCGGAACAGACGCGATAGCTTCAGCGACGCCGCGCCGAAGTCGACGTTCTGGGGTGTCTCGGCTTGCACGACGCAGCTGGAAAAGGCGCCCTTGGCGGTGATCTGGCAATCGAGCCGCACATGTCCTTCGGCCCGGCCGGCGCGCACCGGATAGTAGCGGCGCATGTCGAGCGCGGTCGGGGTGCGGGTCCAGACCGGGCGGATGACGTAGTCGCGGCTCTCTTCGGCGGCAGCCGGCGACGCGCCAGCCAGGACGGCCGCTACGGCGGCGCAGATGATGGCGAGCTTGCAGGTCAATGAGCGAACGTCCCCCGACGACTATGGCGGCGCCACTATCGGCCGTAACGGCCCGGGCTTGCAACCTGGTCTCAGAACCCCGCGCCGACCTTGCCCAGTTGCTCGGCCATCTGTTTCAGGCGCTTGTCGAGCTCGGCCATGGTGCGGTTCAGCGCGCCCTCGTCGTCGCGCCAGACCTGCAGGGTGCGGGCCCAGACGGCGGTCATGGCCGCCAGCCGCACGGGTGTCGCCTCGATCCCGGCTGCCTCCAGGATCGCGCGGGCGGTCTTGGGGAAGCGGACGGCGACGCGGGGCAGGCCTTCGGATTTGGAGATGGCGATGAGGGCGTGGCGGTGCGGCTCCATGGCCTCGACCCGGGCCATGGCCGCGTCGAACAGGCGGTCGTGGGCGGCCGCGCCCTCGCCGGCGTCGGCGTTCAGCGCCGCCTGGTCGAAACGCCGGGACAGGTGGGCCAGCACCTTGGCCTTGCTGTCGGCCTTCACATAGAGCTCGGCGAACGGCGCGCCGGCCGCGATCGCGATGTCGCGCAGGGCGATCTGCGGCCAGGGACGGTCGGCGGCCAGGGAAAGCGCGGCGGCGGCCGCGCGGTCGAGCAGGTCTTCGGCGGGCGTGGTCATGGCCAGAGACATGGCCGTGCGGGCCTGCGCTGACAAGGTCGGCGCTTGCCTCGCGGCCGTAGTTCGGGGAAAGGGGCGGCCATGAGCCTTTCCTATTTCCGTTGCGACTGGGCCCACGAGAGCGCCGAAGAGCCCGTGTCGATCTTCTACGAGGTCGACGACGAGGGCCGGGTGCTGCGCCTGATCGACGTTTTCCGTGACGGCAGCCGCGAGCGCGACGCCGTCGCCAACTATGTCGGGCGCGAGCACGAACTGCCTGGCGAGGACAGCCTGTCGGAAGACGACTTCCACGATTCGGTCGAGGCCCTGCTCGACGATGAAGACGTGGTCGAGGGCGAGGATCGCCTGTCGCTGACCCCCGTGGAGGCCTCGGTGTTCGAGGCGGCCTGGCGGCTGGACGCCTGAGGGGGCGAAACCTCGCCCTTCTGCAGGCTCAGGGGGAGGTTTGTGGCTGGCCGGCCATTTGCAATGGTCCTCATCTGAGCTTGTCGAAGGACGAGGACCACGCGCTGGATCTACCCCAGCAGCCACCTCAGGCCGGCCGCGGCGACGATGCCGATCGGCACGACCGCCAGCATCGGCAGGCGCAGGGCCGCCAGGAAGGTGATCGCCAGCGCGGCGAGGTCGGCCGGTCGCGGCGAGACGAAGTGCGGGGCGATCACCGCGATCAGCACGCAGCCGGGGGCCGCCTCCATCACCGCCGTGGCGCGCGGGCCCAGCGTGCGGTTGCGCAGCACCAGATAGCCGCCGATCCGGGTCAGGTAGGTGACGGCGGCCATGGCCAGGATGGTGGCCAGGACGGGCAGCGAGATCATGCGGTCTCTCCCTTCTGCGCGGAACCGGCCCACAGCCAGGCCGTGACCAGTCCGGCGATCGCGCCGGCCGCCACCGTCCAGGCGCCGGGCGCCAGCAGGTGACCGGTCGCGGCGACGGCCAGGCTGACCAACCACGGGCGCGCGGCGCGCAAGCCCGTCCACATGCCGCGCAGCAGGACGAGGAAGATGGCCGGGAAGGCCATGTCGAAGCCCAGGGTCTCGACATTGCCCAGCACCGGTCCGACCAGGGCGCCCAGGGTCGTGAAGACGATCCAGGCCAACCACATCGGCAGGGCCACGCCCATGTAGTGCGCCAGGCTGAAGGTCCCGCGCGCGCGGGCGTCGGCCAGGGCCATCGCCCAGCTCTCGTCGCACATCAGGAACAGGGCCGGCAGCACCCTCCGCTTGGGCAGGGCTTTCAGGAACGGCGCCAGGGCCGCGCCCATCAAGAGGTGGCGGCTGTTGACCATCAGGGTCACGGCGGTGATCAGGGCCAGGTGCGGCGGCGAGGTCCACAGGCCGATGGCCGCGAACTCCGACCCGCCGGCGAAGTTGAGGCCCGTCATCAGCGGGGTCTCCAGCGCCGACAGCCCCTTCTGGCCGGCCTGGGCGCCCAGCACCAGGGCGAACGGCACGAAGCCGGCGGTGACCGGCAGCGAAGCGACGAGGCCCCGCATGAATTCGGGCCTGGATCTGGAACGCAGTTCGGAGGGCCCGTCGCCAGGCATGGCGGCGGGAGCGCAGGTTTCGATTGTCATGGGCGACCGGGGGAGGAACGGTTGCGAGGAGGATTGGCAGCCTAGCGCAGAGCCTGCGCAATCGGGTTGCGATCATGCTCCCATATGATCGATGATTGGCATCCAGGCGAAGTTGATCGCCAGATATTGGTTCTCGATTCCATGAAGCTCGACGACATCGACCGCCGCATCCTGCGCGAGCTGCAGAAGGACGGCCGCATCCAGAACGCCGAGCTGGCCAAGCGCGTGGGCCTGTCGCCCTCGCCGTGCCTGCGCCGCGTACGGATCCTAGAGGAGACGGGGGTCATCGCCCGTTACGTGGCGGTGGTCGACGCGGCCAAGGTCGGCCGGGGCCAGACCTTTTTCACCCGCATCTGGCTGAACTCGCAGCACGAGGACGCCGTCGACCACTTCGTGGCCGAGATCAACAAGATGCCCGAGGTGGTCGAGTGCTACGTCATGCTCGGCGATTGCGACATGCTGCTGCGCGTGGTCGCCGCCGACATCGCCGCCTATCGCCGCTTCCAGGCCGAGCATCTCAGCCGCATCCGGGGCGTGCTGAACGTCAAGACCGACATCCCCGCCCAGACCGTGAAGCAGACCTACGCGGTGCCGCTGTAGAGTTTCTCCTTCTCCCATAGGGAGAAGGAGGGGCCCGCGCCGTCAGGCGTGGGAGGATGAGGGGTTACGCCTTTAACCGGCGTTCCGGCACGCCGTCGGGCGCCGTCGCCCCTCACCCTCCCATGCTGCGCATGGGCCCCTCCCTCTCCCCTCCGGGAGAGGGTCGCTACTCCGCAGCCGCCGCCAGTTCGGTCGCCGGGCGGTACTTGTCCAGCCAGTGCGCGTAGGGCGCCGGCAGGGTGGCCCAGGTGGGGCGCGCAACGCCCAGTTCCTGGGCCAGCTCGTAGGGGTAGTGCGGATTGGCCAGGTGGGCGCGGCCAATCATGACCAGGTCCATCTGCTCGCTGGCGACCAGGCTTTCGGCCAGGCGCGGCGCGTCCAGGCCCCAGGACGAGGCGACTGGCAGGCCGGCTTCCTCGCGCACGCGTTTGGCGATCGGCCCCAGGAACGGCGTGCCCCACGGAATGCTGGTGTTGGGGATCGTGAAGCCGACGCTGACATTCAGCAGGTCCAGGCCTCCGGCCTTCATCCGGCGAGTGAGGTCGATCGACTCGGCCAGGGTCTCCTCGTCGCGGCCGTCATATTCCAGCACGCCGAAGCGGGCGGTCAGCGGCAGGTTCTCGGGCCATTCGGCGCGGACGGCGGCCAGGGTCTCTTCCATGAACCGGCCGCGGCCGTGGGCGTCGCCGCCGTACTGGTCGGTGCGATGGTTGGAGTGGTGCGAAAAGAAGCTCTGGGCCAGGTAGCCGTGGGCGAAGTGCAGCTCCAGCCACTCGAAGCCGGCCTCGCGGGCGCGGCGGGCGGCGGCGGCGAAGTCGGCCTTGACCCGCTCGATGTCGGCCAGGGTCATCTCGCGCGGAACCTTGGGCAGGCCCTGTCCATAGGCGATCGCCGACGGGGCGATGGTCTGCCAGCCGCGCGGGTCGCCGTCGGCGATGTGGTCGTCGCCTTCCCAGGGGCGGTTGGCGCTGGCCTTGCGGCCGGCGTGGGCGATCTGGATGCCGGGGACGGCGCCGGCCGCCTTGATGGCCGCGGCGATCCTGGCCAGGCCTTCAGCCTGCTCGTCGGTCCAGATGCCGGTGCAGCCGGGGCTGATGCGGCCTTCGGGCGAGACGGCCGTGGCCTCGACGATCACCAGGCCCGCGCCGCCGCGCGCCAAGCCGGCATAGTGCGGCAGGTGCCAGTCGGTCGTGACGCCGTCCTCGGCGCTGTATTGGCACATCGGCGGAATGGCGATGCGGTTGCGAAGCTGGGCGTCCTTCAGGCGGAAGGGCGTGAACAAGGCGGACATCAGGGCGGGCTCTTTCGGGGAGGAAAGGGAGTGGAGGCGGCAGAGGTGTAGGTCCGGCCCGCCCGGCTCAAGTGCCGTTCGGGCGCAAGACCTGTGCCCTGGAGGCACAATGCCCGTTATTCGAGCGCCAGACCTAGGGCAGCAGAGCGGCCACGCCCGGGTGGCCCCCGGCTTGCGCCACCTGCCGCGCCGTGCGGCCGCTGGCGTCCTTCAACGTCGGGTCCGCGCCGTGCGCCAGCAGCCAGCGGACGGATTCGGCCTGTCCGAACTGCGCCGCGCCCATCAGTGGGGTGAAACCGCTCCCCGGCGCCTGCAGATTGATCTTGCCGCCGTGATCGAGGCACAGCGCCAGCGCGGTCAGGTCGCCGAGGGCGGCGGCGCCCATGAAGGCGCTGGCCGCGCTCTGGTTGAACTGGTTGGGATCGGCGCCGTGGGCCAGCAGATAGGCGCGGATGGTCGAGGCGTCCGCGCCGGGGCCGCCTTTCACCGAATGGGCGTCGCCCGCCACCATCAGGGCCGTGTCGTCATAGGCGTTGACGCCGTTGGGATCGGCGCCGGCCTCGATCAGTATCCGGACCATCTCCAGGTTGGCCTGGCTGGAGGCGCGGGCCAGCGGCTTGCAGATGTCGTAGGGGCCGCAGCGCGGCTCCAGGTCGGGCTTGCGGGCCAGGGCTTCGCGCAGGGCCGTGACGTCCCCGGCCTCGATGGCGGCCATGGTCGCCTCCTCGGGAGACGGCGCGCAGCCCGTGGTCAGGATCGCGGTGAGGACGAGACCAAACAGCTTCAGGCGCTTCAGGGTCACGCGGCCGGTCCGTAGCGGTTTTCGTCCGGCTTGCCCGCCAGGCACAGGAAGATCACCAGCAAACCCAGCGAGGCCATATAGGCCAGGTTGTTGGCGAACAGCGGCAGGAACAGGAACATGCTCGTCTCGTCGCCGGCGATCGCGCCTTCGAAGAGGACGGGGAACAGCGCGAGGCTGATCGCCAGGAACACCGCCGGGGGCAGGCCCCAGAGGCCCGAACGGCCGGTGTCGTGCAGGCGACGGGTCACGCCGGCGGCCAGGAGGGCGATGATCGCGACCGTGCCTGCCGCCATGATCCAGAAGAAGGGGCGAAAGCCCGAGCCCCCGTCCGCGAACGGATCGGCTGCGACAAAGGCGGCGGTGAAGATCGGCAGGATGGCCAGATTCATCGCCACCAGTCCGCCGACCACGACGAGGGCCGCGAAGGGCCAGAACTGTCCGCGCCGGTCACGGCCCGAGAAGCGACCGAGATTGGAAAAGCCGTGGCGGATCGAGGCGAGCATGGACGCGCTCCAGTAAAGCTTGCCGTCCAGCCTTAGGGGCGCCTGCCGCCGCAAGGCAAGCGGGTTGGGCGTCGTAGCGAAATTGCCGGTTGACCGCTGTCGGGCGCCGGGTTCCGGCGGCGCTCGTACGGTTGTGGGCCTGCACAGGCCGCCGGGGGCGGGCCCTTTCCGGCAAGAAGAAAGGCGGCTCCCTCGCGGGGGCCGCCTTCGTCTTTTCCGCGTCGCTGGCGGGCCCTCAGGCCACCTTCACCCGGGCGGCGCTCTCGGGCAGGTCCTGGCCGAAGGCGCGCTGGTAGAATTCGGCCACGGTCGGGCGTTCCAGCTCGTCGCACTTGTTGAGGAAGGTCAGGCGGAAGGCCAGGCCGATGTCGCCGTCGAAGATCTCGGCGTTCTGGGCCCAGGTGATCACCGTGCGCGGGCTCATGACCGTCGAGATGTCGCCGTTCATGAAGGCGTTGCGGGTCATGTCGGCGACGCGGACCATGGCCGCCAGGGTGCGCTTGCCCTCGGCGGTGTCGTAGTGCGGGTTCTTGGCCAGCACGATGGCCGCCTCGACGTCGTGCTCGAGGTAATTCAGCGTGGTGACGATCGACCAGCGGTCCATCTGGCCTTGGTTGATCTGCTGGGTGCCGTGATAGAGGCCCGTGGTGTCGCCGAGACCAATCGTGTTGGTCGTCGAGAACAGGCGGAAGTACGGGTTGGCGCGGATGACGCGGTTCTGGTCGAGCAGGGTCAGCTTGCCGCCGGCCTCCAGCACGCGCTGGATGACGAACATCACGTCCGGACGGCCCGCGTCGTATTCGTCGAACACCAGGGCGATCGGGCGCTGCAGCGACCAGGGAAGAATCCCTTCGCGGAACTCGGTGACCTGCTTGCCGTCCTTCAGGACGATGGCGTCCTTGCCGACGAGGTCGATGCGCGACACGTGGCTGTCGAGGTTCACGCGGACCAGCGGCCAGTTCAGGCGCGCGGCGATCTGCTCGATGTGGGTCGACTTGCCGGTGCCGTGATAGCCCTGGACCATCACCCGGCGGTCCTTGGCGAAGCCGGCGCAGATGGCCTTGGTCGTCTGCGGGTCGAAGCGATAGGCGCTGTCGATCTCCGGCACGTGGCTGTCGCGGTGCGAGAAGGCCGGGACCTTCATGTCGCTGTCGACGCCGAACGCGTCACGAAGCGTCACCCACTTGTCCGGGACCAGGGTGATCAGGGGATCGGCGGCGTGGCTGTCGGTCAGTTCGGGCATGGTTTTTCGATTAGCGCTCCGCCCTTGGGAGGGGAAGGGGGAATTGCAAGAAGATGCTCCCCCTGAAGGGGGAGCTGTCGCGAAGCGACTGAGGGGGAAGTTGCTGCGAGGCTGGCCAGCGCTACGGCGGCGGAAACCCTTCCCCCTCCGGCCCTCCGGGCCACCTCCCCCTTCAGGGGGAGGATCCTGGCGCATGCGAAAAGGGCGGCGGATTGCTCCGCCGCCCTTCGTCTTGAGGATCCGAAGGTCCCTAGTTGTTGGCGATGATCACCGAGGCGATGATGCCGGTGGCGACCGCGGCCAGGATGTATTGGTTGTCCACGCGCTGCCAGCGGTAGCCGCGGGGCGGGGCGCGCAGGCCGTGGCGGCGGTAGTCGCTGACATAGTAGCCGTTGCCGCGATAGCGGGCGTCGAGGCGTTGGCCCTTGGCCCAGCGGCGGTACTCGCGACGATCCTGCTTGCGCTCGTAGCGCGCCTGGTCCTTGCGGCCCTTCTCGTAGGCGCGTTGCTGTTCATAGCGGTCGTGACGGTCGTCATGGCGGGGCTGGGCCATGGCCGTCCCCGACAGGGCGGTCCCGGCCAGCAGCGAGGCGGCGACGGCGGTGATGATGAGACGTTTCATGACAAGTCCTTTCCCTTCGATGCCTCCACCTTAGTGAGGTCGATTTGGACTGGTGATGAACGAAGCAACTCAGGAACGGTTCATGTTTCTTTCATGAAACATTGTAGCTATACACGACGAATACCGGTTGCGGCCGATCTGCTTTTCGCGCGTTGAGGGTGCATGCCGCTCAAGCTCCGCCTCGATCCCCGCCGCAACCTGCCCCTGCTGCTGAAGGCCGCAAGGCGCGAGGTCGCCGCCACGGCCGCCCTGCTGGTGGCCGGCCTTGGCCTGCTGGCCTTCCTGAACATCGCCGACGAGGTGGCCGAGGGCGACACCCGCGCGCTCGACTTCCAGATCCTGCAGGCGCTACGCGTACCGGGCCAGCCGCACCAGCTGATCGGTCCGGAATGGCTGCATACGGCCGCCGCCGACGTCACGGCCCTGGGCTCGGTGACGGTGCTGACCCTCTTGGTGCTGCTGGCCCTGGCGATCTGCGCCAGCCTGCGCCGCTGGGCCGAGGCGCTGGTCGTCGTCGTGGGCGCGGTCGGCGGGGTGAGCATCAGCCAGGGCCTCAAGCACCTCTTCCTGCGCGAGCGGCCGGACCTGGTCTATCGCGCCGTCGAGGCGGCCAATCCCAGCTTCCCGTCCGGCCACGCCATGCTGTCGGCGGTGGTGTTCCTGACCCTGGGAACGCTGGCGGCGCGCTTTGCGCCCCGGCGCCGGGTCAAGGCCCTGGCCCTGGCGGCGGCGGTTTTCTTCTCGGTGCTGGTGGGGCTCAGCCGCGTCTATCTCGGCGTCCACTGGGCCAGCGACGTGCTGGCCGGCTGGTGCGTCGGCGCGGCCTGGGCCATGGCCTGCTGGCTGACGGCCTGGGGCTGGGGAAGGGTCTTCCGCTCGCCGCTGTCGGAGACCTGAGATCCTCCCCCCTGACGGGGGAGGTGGCCCGGAGGGCCGGAGAGGGAAGTCCCTGCTGACGTCGAGGCGGGCGCTGGCTCACAGACCACATCCCCCTCCGTCGGCTTCGCCGACACCTCCCCCTTCAGGGGGAGGATTGTTCCAGTCGGGCCTTCAGCGTTTCCAGGTCGCGGGTCACGGCGGCGGCGTCGCGTTCGAAGGCGGCGTCGTCCATGTCGGGCAGGCGAAAGAGGGTGAGGGTCACCTCGGCGCCGTCGCCATTGGCCACGACCCGCAGGGGGACCGAGATCTCGGTCCCGTCCGGCAGCGTCACCCAATGGTCTAGGACGCCGAAAGGATTGGTCGGCGAAAAGCGCACCCGGGCCTCGCCCACGGGCGTCTCGGCGATCCAGACGCCGTCTTCGTCGGGAGCCGGACGCAGGCCGTCGCCGATGCCGGCGGCCCAGTCGGCCATGCTCTCGGGATCGGCCGCGTAGGCATAGACGGCGTCGGCCGGGCGGGCGACGCCGATGGTGATCAGGCGGCAGGGATGCAGGGTCATGCGAGCGGCCTCGTCATCGGCGGAACGCGCCGCCGGCGGGACGCCCAGGCAGGATCAGGCGCGCAGGATCAGAAGAGGACGGTGGCCAGGGCGATGAGGCCGGCCCAGAGCGCGATGCTGGCGCCGACGACGGCCACGCGGCTCCAACGGACTTGGCGACGCGGCGCCGCGCTATCGGAGCGCGCGCCCATGCTGAGATAGGCCATGTCTTCCTCCCCCGCCTCTGTTCTCCCTTGGGGCGGGAGCGGGCGGTTTCATTTGATACGATCTCCTGGGTTGCAACGCTTGGCAAGAGCAACGGAGCCACGGACTCACAAAAATGTGCGTTCCAACACAGTGACTTGTGTCGACCAGCCGACTTCACCGCAGGGCGGGCGGCCTCAGATCGATCCGGTCCCATGATATGGGCGGCCGATGACCTGGTCCTCGTCGCCCTCCCAGGCCTCGTCGTCGGGCATCGAGACGTTGGCGTCCCAGTGCTCGGCCTGGCTGGAGCCCGAGCCGCTGTCTGTGTGGCGGACGATCTCGTCGATGTCGTGGGCATTGCGCGGAGGAAGCCCCGGCGGGATGGTCGCCGTCTCGGCCGGGCTCAGCGCATCGTTCTGGAAGTCGACGTGCTGGGGATAGAAGGCCAGGCGCCCGGTCAGGCGCTCCATGCCCGGCAGGGGCGCCTCGTACGACCACACGGCGTCCTCGATGATCTGGCCGTCGCGATAGATCGTGTAGTAGCTGGCCGAGCCCTTGTAGGGGCAGCGGGTGGTCTTGTCGGACCGGCGCAGGAAGGCCATCGCCACGTCGTCGCGCGGGAAGTAGCGGACGGGCGGATAGTCGGCCTCGCGCAGCACCAGGACGTCGTCGCTGTCGGCGATTTCGTGGCCTTCGAACAGCACGCGGACCCGGCCGCTTTCGCGGGCGCAGGTGATCGGATGGTTGGGGTCTGACGATTGCATGGGCGTTCCCCAGGCGTTGAGGGTGTCGTTGCGGAACTTGCAGCCAGTGAAACGCGCGGCGCGCCCCAACCGCTCCCTCCCGGCAAGCCTTTGCTTGTGAAACGGAAAGCCGCGTGATCTTCTCCCCGCGAACCGGGGAGGGGAGGGCGAAACGACCGTTGGTGTCGCCCTATCTGACTTGAATATAGTCAAGGTCGAGAATGAATAGCATTGTCGTGGTCGCCGGCATTCTCGTCACGTTAGTGACGGGCCTGCCGGTCTTTTTGCAGCTCATCAAGGAACACCCGAAAGGGTTGATCATCCTGTTCTTCGCCGAAATGTGGGAGCGGTTCTCCTACTACGGCATGCGCGCCATCCTGATCTTCTATCTGACGCAGCATTTCCTTTTCGACCCGAAGGTCGCCAACGGCCATTATGGCTCCTATACCTCCCTCGTCTATCTGCTCCCGCTGATCGGCGGCTTCCTGGCCGACAAGTGGCTGGGCACCCGCAAGGCCGTGGCCTTCGGCGCCATCCTGCTGGTCGCCGGCCACCTGGCCATGGCGGTGGAAGGCAAGCCCGCCACCCAGACCCTGACCTATGCCGGCCAGACCTACAGCTTCCAGGCCGAGGGCCGTGGCGGTGAACGGGTCGCCAAGCTGGTGGTCGCGGGCAAGCCCTACGACGTCTCGGCCACCAAGGCCGGCGACTTCGAGATCAAGGACCTGCCGGCCGCCGCCCCGCTGCCCACCGTGCTGCCCAAGGGCCAGTACCAGCTGGGAGTCGAGGGTCGTGACCCGACCTACCTGAACATCTTCTGGCTGGCCCTGTCGCTGATCATCGTCGGCGTCGGCTTCCTCAAGCCCAACATCTCGACCATCGTCGGCCAGCTGTACCCGCAGGGCGACCCGCGTCGCGACCCGGGCTTCACCCTCTACTACTACGGCATCAACCTCGGCTCGTTCTGGGCCTCGATCCTCTGCGGCCTCTTGGGCATCAAGGTCGGCTGGTGGGCGGGCTTCGGCCTTGCCGGCCTGGGCATGCTGGCCGGCTTCGTCGTCTTCGTGCTGGGCAAGCCCTGGCTGCTGGGCAAGGGCGAGGCGCCCGAGCCCAAGAAGCTGAAGGAGAAGGTCGCCGGCCCGCTGACCCGCGAGCACGTGATCTACGCCCTGTCGCTGCTCGGCGTGCTGGGCGTGTTCTTCCTGGTCCAGCGCAGCGCCATCGTCGGCGTGACCCTGGTGGCCGGCATGATCGGCTCGATCGGCTACGTGCTGTGGTTCATGTTCGCCAAGGTGCAGAAGGTCGAGCGCGAGCGCCTGGCCCTGGCCCTGTTCCTGATCTTCGGCGCGGTGGTGTTCTGGACCCTGTTCGAGCAGGCCGGTTCGTCGCTGAACCTGTTCGCGGCCACCAACGTCAACCTCAACCTGACCTCGGCCCCCGTGCAGTGGTTCGGCGGCGCGGTGACCTTCGCCACGCCGGCCCAGCTTGCGGCCGCGACCATCGATCCGGCCAAGACGCTGTGGATCGATTCCAGCTTCAACGCCGCCCAGACCCAGGCGCTGAACGCCGGCTGGATCCTGATCTTCGCTCCGGTCTTCGCGGCGCTGTGGACCTTCCTCGGCCGTCGCGACAAGGACCCGAACCCGGTCGTGAAGTTCGGCCTGGCGCTGCTGCAGGTCGGCCTCGGCTTCCTGGTGCTGCAGTGGGGCTCGACCTTCGCCGACGGCGCCTTCCGCATGCCGCTGTTCTTCCTGGTGCTGATGTACATGCTGCACACCACCGGCGAGCTGTGCATGTCGCCGGTGGGCCTGTCGCAGATGACCAAGCTGTCGCCGGCCTCGATGGTGTCGTTCATCATGGCCGTATGGTTCATGGCCGTGGCCATCGCCCAGTACGTCGGCGGCTTCATCGCCGGCCTGACGACGGTGGAAACCGTCGGCGGCCAGGTGCTGGACCCGGAAGCGGCCCTGCGCACCTCGCTGCAGGTGTTCAACGTCATCGGCCTGATCGCCGCCGGCATCGGCGTGCTGTTCCTGATCGCCTCGCCCTTCCTCAAGAAGTGGTCGCACGGCGCGGACGAACATCACGCCGCCCCGACCGACACCGCCACGGTCGCCGACTGATCTCGGCGACCCTGACGAAGACGAAGGCCCCGGAGCGATCCGGGGCCTTTTTCTTTTGCCCCTCCCCCGCAAGCGGGGGAGGAGACGGTTTCCCGTTTTTCTTTCCCGCCCTGTCGGGTTTCGCACAGTCGCCCGTTCGCTGGTCGCGCGAAGTGGCGTCGATGCACGTCAGGGTCGCGTTGGCGGCCGAACGGGGAAACGGCCATGGGAACGACCTACACGATCTTCGGCGCGGGGCCGGCGGGGCTCTACACGGCCTGGCGGCTGGTCACCGGCGGCAAGGCCGTCGCGGGCGACACGATCCAGCTCTATGAATGGGGCGACTACGCCTTCGACGGCCCGGGCTCGGGCACGCGCCTGCCGGCCGGCCGCATCGTCACCCACTTCTGCAACGACGACCCGCGCCAGTCCTACATCGAGGCCGGCGGCATGCGCTTCATCCAGTGGGACGCGACCAAGAGCGAGGGCCACCAACTGGTCACCCTGACCATCGAGAAGCTGGGCCTGGCGGGCAAGATCATCGACTTCAACACCACCGACAATCCGCTGCTGTTCCTGCGCGAGGAGCACATCTACCAGAATGACCTGGCGACCCATCCCGCGCCCTACAATACGCCGGGCAACAACGAGCAGCCGGCCGCCACCCTGTTCTCGAACATCTCGGCCCTGATTACCGGCGATGCGCCGGTCAAGACCCGGGCCCAGCAGTGCGCCTTCTATGGCTCGGGCCAGCTGCCGCCGACCTTCAACTCGTTCGTCTATCCGCCGGGCTCGATCGCCGGCAACATCGGCTACTGGAACGTCTTCTACGACCAGGCCGGCAACGAGGGCTACGAGTACGCCGCCGACGCCGGCGGCTACACCTCCAACGTCATCAACTGGAACGCCGCCAACGCCGCCGTCTACAACGGCGAGTTCGCGCCCGGCGGGGCGTTCAAGACCCTCAGCGGCGGCTACTCCCAGGTGTTCGTCGAGCTCTACCAGCAGACCCTGAAAGCGGCGCAGGCGGCGGGCGTGACCTTCGACCTGACCCAGCGCACCCGCCTGCACTCGATCTGGCTGGAGGGCGAGACGGTCAACTACCGCCTGGCGTCGGCCGAGACGCCGTTCAAGGGCGGCGCGGTGCAGACGACCCAGAACGCCTTCCTGGCCATGCCGCCGGCTTCGCTGGACCTGGTGGCCGAGGCCACCCAGTACGCCGACATGCCGGCCGGCACGCTCGACATCCTCAACGCCGAGGGGGTGCAGCTCTATATCGACGGGGTGATCCGCCAGCCGTCGATGCGGGTGATGCTGTTCTTCGACCGTCCGTGGTGGAACGATCCCGGCGTGCCCTATCCGCCCAGCCTGACGGGGGCGCCCAACACCTTCGGCCCGACCATCACCGACCTTCCGCTGCGCCAGGTCTACTACTTCGGGAACAACAGCGACGGCGCGGCCAACCCCGCCTATGGCGTCCTCGCCTCGTATGACGACATGCAGTACGTGCAGTTCTGGCAGGAGCTTGAGGTCGACGTCACCGAGCGCCGCAAGGTGCCGATCGACCAGGATCACCAGGTGCTGTTCGGCCCCCGCAAGGCCACCGACACCATGATCCGCATGGTGCTGCTGGAGTTGGCCAAGGTGCACTGGGGCGATCCGAACGCCGCCCACCAGATCCCCTGGCCGGTCGAGGCGATCTTCAACGACTTCTCGCTGAACCCGTTCGGGGCCGGCTACCACGCCTGGGCCGCGCACTACGACATCTGCGACGTGATGCAGCGCATCCGCCAGCCGACGGGCCTCGTGCCCGGCGCGACGGCGGCCAACCTCTTCATCATCGGCGAGGCCTATTCCAACGACCAGGCCTGGGTCGAAGGCGCCTTCTGCACGGCCGAGTCGGTGCTGGTCGACTATTTCGGAATGACCACCATCGCCGACACGACCAACTATCCGCTGATCTGCAGCTGCGGGTGAGGGATCAGGCGGCGGCTTCGGCCGCCGCCTTGGCCGCCTGCACCTTGGGCTGACGGGCGGCGACCAGGAACGACAGGACGATCGCCGCCACGCCGATCAGGGCGGTGTAGATGAAGAACGCCACATAGCCGGCCCCCATGGCCTGGCCGCTGACGCCCAGCTTGGCGCCGGCCGCGGCGAAGGTCTCGGGCGGGGTGCGGGCGAACAGGCCCTTCAGGCCGGCCAGGGCGCCGTGCTCGGCGGCGGCGGCCGAGGCCTCGACGATGCGGCCCGACTGCGAGGCCACCAGCTTGCCCGGCAGGGCGTAGAGCGACGAGAACAGCGCATACTGGGTGGCGGTGAAGCCGGCCGTGGTCAGGCTCGACATGTAGGCGATCAGGGCCGTGCCGGCGATGCCGCCGCAGATGTTGTCCAGGCAGATGCTGGTGAACAGCATCGGTACGCTGTGGCCGCTGACGGCCAGAACGGCGAAGCCCAGGTTGCTGATCGGCTGGGCGAAGGCGCCGATGATCAGGGCCTTCATCAGGCCGAAGCGCGCGACGATCACCCCGCCCAGGAACACGCCGATCATCGAGGCGATGATGCCGAACACCTTGCGGATCTCGGCGATCTCGGTGAGCGAGAAGCCCATGTCCCGATAGAACGGGTTCATGATGTTGAGCACGAAGTCCGAGACCCGGTAGATGCAGATCGCCGCCAGGATCAGGCCGGCGACGCCCGAGAAGCGGCTCATGAACTCCTTCAGCGGCGAGCCCAGAGCGGTCGACAGGTAGACGCCTGGCTTGGTGCGCAGGCCAGGGATCGGCCAGGCGGCCAGCACGATGACGCCGAGGCCCACAAGGGCGCCGATCAGTTGCAGCCAGACGCCGTTGGGCTTGGCCTTCCAGGCCTCGGCCAGGGTTTCGCCGCCGACGATCTTGGACAGCAGGTCGGCGTCGCCGGCCAGGCCCGATCCCAGGACCAGGGCGCCGAACGCGATGATCGCCAGGCGCGCCAGCCACTCGAGCACCACCAGGGCCTGGGGCTGGGCGACGTCGTCGGTATGGATCGGGCGGATGGTGTGGGCGGCCTCGCGCGGGGCCCACAGGGTGGCGGCGACGCCGATCAGCACCGCCAACGCCATCAGCGCGTAGGAGAAGTTCCAGCCGAAGCGCTCGGCCAGGATCAGCGGCACGGCACCGGCCATGACCATGGCCCCGCGATAGCCCCACTGCACGGCCACGGCCATCGGGCCCTGGCGCTCGGCGTCGGCAACCTCGATGCGCCAGGCGTCGATGACGATGTCCTGGCTGGCGGTGAGGAAGCCGGTCAGCACGGCGAGGGCGGCCAGCAGGCCCAGATTGGTCGCGGGATTGAGCGTCGAGATCGTCCACAGGCCCAGCATGATCCCGGCCTGGCAGACCAGCATCCAGGCGCGGCGATGGCCCAGCAGCCCGTGCAGCACCGGGATCTTGGTCCGGTCGATCAGCGGCGCCCACAGGAACTTCAGCGAGAACGACAGGGTGGCCAGGCTGAAGAAGCCGATCACCGCCAGCGACAGGCCCGAGTCGCGCAGCCACAGCGACAGGGTGTCGAAGATCAGCATGTAGGGCAGGCCAGACGCGAAGCCGAGGCCCAGCAGGGCCAGCGCCCGGCGCTCGCCGAACACCGCCAGGGCGCCGGCCAGGCTCTTCTTGGGCGCAGCGCTTGCTTCGCTCTTGGTCTGCTCGGTCATGGTCTTCCCCGAAGTGGACGGGGAGGCTGGGACCGTCCCGTCAGCCGGCGACCTTGGCGCGCGTCGCGTCGTTCGTCCAGCGGCGCGGGCGGTCGGGGCCGGTCCAGCGCGACAGGGCGTCGCGCAGGGCGGCGGGGGTCAGCGGCTTGACCAGGAAGTCGTCCATGCCGGCGCTCAGGCACTGGCGGCGGTCCTCGTCGAAGGCGTCGGCGGTCAGGGCCAGGATCGGGGTGTCGACGCCCTTGGCGCGGACGGCCCGGGTGGCCTCCAGGCCATTCAGGCCCGGCATGCGCAGGTCCATGAACACCAGGTCGTAGGTTCCGCGCGACAGGGCCGCGACGGCCTCGTCGCCGCTGGCGATGCGGTCGACCGTGCAGCCTTCCCGCTCCAGCAGGGTGCGGGCCAGGAGGGCGTTGATCGGATTGTCCTCGGCCAGCAGCACGCGGGCGCCGGGGGCGGCGGCCGGGGCGATGCGGTCGTCCTGGGCCTCGGCCGGGGTGACGATGGCCTCCAGCGCCGCGTCGATCGGCTTGGCGCCCAGCACCTGGGCGGCCAGCGAGGTGCGGCGCAGCGGCTTGATCAGGTAGCCCGAGAAGCCGGCCTTGGAGAGGTTGGGGATCAGGTCGCGCTGATCGGGGGTCAGCATGGCCACGGCGGCGCGGCCGGCGGGCGCGGCCAGCGGACCGGGGAGGGCCGCGTCGACCAGCAGCACGGTCTGGGCCGGCAGGGCGTCGACCTTGTCGAGGCCGGCCAGGTTCTTCACCCAGGCGCCGCTGGCGATGGCCTGGGCGCCGACGGCCTCGCGGACCACGGGGTTGGGTGAGACGACGGCGACGAACCGGCCTTCCAGCGGCGGAGCGGCCGGGGCTTGGTCGCACCGCTCGAACGGGGACTCGAACCAGAAGTCGGCGCCGCCGCCCGGGTTCTCGCCGACGCCGGCCTCGCCGTCCATGGCACCGGCCAGGCGGGCGACGATGGCCAGGCCGAGCCCTGCGCCGCCCAACTGGGCCTGGTGCGAAGGGTCGGTCTGGACGAAGGCCTCGAAGATCTTGTCGCGCTGCTCGGGGGCGACGCCCGGGCCGGTGTCGGCCACCGAAAAGCGTACCCGGCCGGCGCCGGCGTCGCGGGCGGTGATCAGCACGCCGCCTTTTTCCGTGAACTTCACGGCGTTGCCGGCGAAGTTCAGCAGCACCTGGCGCAGGCGGCCCTCGTCAGCCAGCAGCGGCGGCAGGCCGCGCTCGACCGCCCAGGCGATCTCGACGCCCTTTTCGTGGGCGCGCGGGCTCATCAGCTCGGCCACCTGGCGCAGCAGGTCCTCGGGGTTCACCGGGGCCAGGTGCAGCTCCAGCGCCGTGGCGCCCAGGCGCGCGAAGTCCAGAACGTCGTTGACCAGGGACAGCAGGTGGTCGCCGCTCTCGCGCAGGGCCGCGACATAGGAGCGCTGCTCGGCCGTCAGGCGGGTGTTTTCCAGCAGACGCGCCATGCCCAGCACCCCGTTCAGGGGCGTGCGGAACTCGTGGCTCAGGGTGGCCAGCTGCTCGGCGGAGACGGCGTCGCGGGTCTTGGTCATGGCGCGGGAGTATAGGGGGCGCGGGTTAAGGGCGGGTGGAGACCGGCTTTGCGCGGGCCCCCTCAGTCGCTCCGCGACAGCTCCCCCAGAGGGGGAGCATCTTGGCGCTCCAGATCCTCCCCTCTCTGGGAGAGGTGGCCCGAAGGGCCGGAGGGGGATTTACGCTAGACCCCCTCCATCTCCCCCGCAGGGCTCGTCCGCCGGTGCGCAAGGGCCTCGGCGATGTGCACCCGTTTCACCGAGCCGGCGCCTTCCAGGTCGGCGATGGTGCGGGCCAGGCGCAGGGTGCGGGTCCAGCCGCGGGCGCTGATGCGGCCGGCTTCGGCGGCCTTTGACAACAGGGCGCGGCCGGGCTCGTCGAGGGCGCAGATGCGTTCGAGCAGTTCGCCCTCGGCCCGGCCGTTCAGCGTCTCGGCGGTTCCTGGCATCAGGTCTTCTGCGCGATCGGCCTGCAGGCGTCTGGCCGTTGCGACCCGGGCGGCGACCTCGGCCGAGCCCTCGCTGGCGGCGGGCAGGGCCAGGTCGGCGGCGGTGACGGCAGGCATGTCGACGGCCAGGTCGATGCGGTCCATCAGCGGGCCCGACACCCGGCCCTGATAGTCGCGGATGCAGCGCGGGGCCTTGCCGCAGGCGCCGCGCCCGGCCCCGCCGTGGCCGCAGCGGCAGGGGTTCATGGCGGCCACCAGCTGCACCCGCGCGGGATAGCGGACATGGGCGTTGGCGCGGGCGACCATCACCTCGCCCGTTTCGAGCGGGGCGCGCAGGCTGTCCAAGGCTTGCACGCCGAATTCGGGGAGTTCATCAAGGAACAGCACGCCGTTGTGGGCCAGGGACACCTCACCCGGCTTGGCGCGCAGGCCGCCGCCGGTGAGGGCGGCCATGCTGGCGCTGTGGTGCGGGCTGCGGAACGGCCGGGCGCGGGTCAGGGCGCCCCGGGCGATCAGCCCGGCCACCGAATGGACCATCGAGGTCTCGAGCAGTTCCTGCGAGGTCAGCGGCGGCAAGAGGCCCGGCAGGCGCTGGGCCAGCATCGACTTGCCCGAACCCGGCGGGCCGACGAACAGCAGGTTGTGGCCGCCGGCCGCGGCGATCTCCAACGCCCGCTTGCCCTGCTCCTGGCCCTTGACGTCGCGCAGGTCTTTCGCGCGCTCGCCCTCGATCACCGGGCCGGGAGCAGGGGCGCCGAGCAACTGGCTGCCCCGGAAGTGGTTGATCAGCGCCACCAGCGAGCGCGGGGCCAGGATCCGCGTACCGCCGGCCCAGGCCGCCTCGGGCCCGCAGGCCTCGGGGCAGATCAGCCCCAGGTCCATGGCTCCGGCCGCCATGGCCGCGGGCAGGGCGCCGGCGCAGGCGACGATGCGGCCGTCGAGGGAGAGCTCGCCCATGGCCGCCCAGCCGTCCAGGGCGTCGGGCGGAATCACGCCCATGACGCCGAGCAGCGCCAGGGCGATGGGCAGGTCGAAGTGGGTGCCTTCCTTGGGCAGGTCGGCGGGGGCCAGGTTGGCGACGATGCGCTTGCCCGGCATGGAAAGGCCGAGGCCTGCGAAGGCCCCGCGCACCCGCTCGCGGCTTTCGGCCACGGCCTTGTCGGCCAGGCCGACCACGGCGAAGGCGACGCCGCCGCCGGTCAGCTGCACCTCGACGTCGACGCGGCGCGCCTCGACGCCCTCGAACGCAACCGTGACGACCTTTGCCGCCATCGTTCCCCCTGAAACAACGTTCGACTTATCCACAAGCCAAGCATGGCTGTCGGCTCGGAGCAAGAACGAAAAACGAACATTTCAGGAAAGTGTGACGATTCAGTCGTCTACGGCCACTTCCTCACGCAGGGGTTGATCGGATGGTTTCGATCCGATCCCAGAGCACCGCGGCCGCGTCGATACCGCTGAACCGCTTGAGCTGCTGGGCTCCGGTGGGCGAGGTGACGTTGATCTCGGTCAGGTAGTCGCCGATCACGTCGATGCCGACGAACAGCAGGCCGCGCTTCTTCAGTTCAGGGCCGATGATGGCGCACAGTTCCTTGTCGCGGGCGGTCAGCTCGACAGCCTCGGCGCGGCCGCCGACGCGCAGGTTCGAGCGCACCTGGCCGGCGGCCGGTACGCGGTTGATGGCGCCGACCGGCTCGCCGTCGACCAGCAGCACGCGCTTGTCGCCCTTGCTCACGGCCGGGACGAACTTCTGGGCGATGACCTGCTCGCGGCCGATCATGGCGTGCAGCTCCAGCAGGGCGTCGAGATTGGGATCGTCCGCCAGCAGACGAGCCACGCCAGAGCCGCCGCCGCCGTAGAGGGGCTTCAGGACGATGTCGCCGTGGCGGGCGCGGAAGTCGTAGATCGCCTCGTGGTCGGAGGTGATCAGGGTCGGCGGCTGCACGCCGGGGAAGTCGGTGACGAACAGCTTTTCCGGAGCGTTCCTGACCTCGGCCGGATTGTTCACCACCAGGGTGTGGGGGTGCACCTTCTCAAGGAAGTGCGTGGCGGTGATGTAGGCCATGTCGAACGGCGGGTCCTGGCGCATCAGCACCACGTCGACGTCGTCCTTCATGTCGAGCAGCACGGTCTCGCCAAGCCTGGCGTGGGCGCCCTTTTCGGCGAACACCTCCAGCGGCTGGGCGCGGGCGAAGACGCGGCCGTCCTCCAGAGACAGCTTGTCGGGGGTGTAGAACCACAGCTTATGGCCGCGGATCTTGGCCTCCATCATCATCAGGAAGGTGGTGTCGGTGTCGATGTTGATCCCCAGGACGGGATCCATCTGGACGGCGACTCTCAGCGACATGACGACTCCGGGGCTTTCTGGACGCCGCACAGGTACACGGTTCCGCGGCGCTGGTGTCTAGTTAAGTCGAAGCGGGGCGATTGCGAGGGGCGATCGCTGAATCCTTCTCCCGCAGGGGGAGAGGGGGAGAGGGGGAGAGGGGGAGAGGGGGAGAGGAGGTCAGTTCAGCCTCAATCTCACCCGCTCCCGCGCGGCCCGGGCCGCGATCGTCGCGCCGCCGTCCAGGGTCTGGGCGCGCGACAGGGCCTGCAGCGCTCCGGCCAGGGCGCCCTGGCCCTCGCGGGCGGCGGCGACGTCGAGCCAGGGGTGGTGGTCGGTGGGGTCGAGCAGGGCGCGGCGCAGGGCCGAGCGCTCGGCGCGGGCCCAGTCGCGCGACTGCTGGGCGCGGGCGAAGATGTTGTTCTGCAGGCGGATCAGGACGGCGCGGTCCGAGATCGGGGCCATCAGCTGGTCGAGGCGCGCAGCGACGTCGGGCATCAGGCCCGTGCGCAGGGCCCGACGCGACAGCTCTGACGGCAGCACCACCCGCCCCTCGCTGAACGGGTCGAGCGCCAGCGGCCCTTCGTCGGTCTCGATGCGCAGCAGGAAGTGGCCGGGGAAGTCGACGCCGTTGACGTCCAGCCCCACTTCGCGGGCGGCGTGGATGTAGAACACCCCCAGCGCCACCGGCAGGCCCTTGCGGCGCTCGGCGATGGCGATGACGTCAGCGTTGTCGGGGTGGTCGTAGGTCAGCAGGTCGCCGGTCAGGCGCAGGTCGCCGGCCATGGCCTCGGCGATGGCCTCCTCGGGCGACTCGCTCTGCATGCGGGCCTTCAGCCGCTCGACCGCCGAGCGGGCCAGATCCAGGGCCGGCTGCTCGTCGCGGTCGGGATCGTCGTGCGCGGCGCAGGCCAGGGCGGCCTCGAACAGCGGGAAGGCCTCGTCGTCGAGTTCGCCGGCGCGGGTCAGGATGGCTTCGGCCTCGTCGCGGGTCATGCCCAGGCCCTCCCGTCGTCAGGCCAGGCGTCGGGCACGTGGCGCGGCAGCCTGCCGGGGGTCATGGCCAGCAGGTCCAGGCGCACGGCCATGCCCTTGAGGCCGGCGCGCGCGGCCGCGGCCAGCGCGCCCGCGCGGCGCAGGCGCATCCGTTGTTCGAAGCTCACCGCCTCCAGCGCCGCCTCCAGGCTCGTCCGACTCTTGACCTCGACAACGATCAAGACGCGACCGCGTTGCGCGAGGATGTCGATCTCGCCCGCCCTGGTCGCCAGGCGAAAGCCCAGGATGCGGTAGCCCTTGAGCATCAGCCAGGCGGCGGCCCAGGCCTCGGCGCGGCGGCCCGAGCGCCGCGCGGCCGCGCCGCGGACCTTGCGGACCTCGCGCAGCGGCCGGGCCGTCATCCGGCCTCCTTCAGGGCCAGGGCCTGGCGGTAGAGGTCCTTGCGCGACAGGCCCAGCGCCTTGGCCACCTCCGAGGCGGCCTCGCCCAGCGGCAGGCGGGCCATGGCTTCACGCAGGGCGGCCTCGGCGTCGTCGGCGCTGGCGGCCTTCTCCTCGCCGGGACCGACCAGGATGACGATCTCGCCCTTGGGGCTCTCGAAGCGGGGGTCTACGGCCAGCTCGCCCAGCGGGCCGCGCACGCAGGTCTCGTAGAGCTTGGTCAGTTCGCGGCAGACGGCGGCCGGGCGATCGGCGCCGAACACGGCGGCCATGTCGGCCAGCGTATCGTCCACCCGCGAGGCGCCTTCGAAGAAGATCAGGGTGGCGCGGACATTGGCGAACTCTTCCAGGAAGGTGCGCCGCGCGCCGCTCTTGGGCGGCGGGAAGCCGGCGAACAGGAAGCGGTCGGTGGGCAGGCCCGCCAGGGTCAGGGCCGCAAGGGCCGCCGAGGCGCCGGGTATGGGGAACACCGGGTGGCCAGCCGCAATGGCCTCGCGGGCCAGGCGGTAGCCGGGATCGGAAACCATCGGCGTGCCGGCGTCCGACACCAGGGCCACGCGCTCGCCGGCTTCCAGCCGCTCGAGAATGGCCGGGATGGCGCGCTCGGCCACGTGCTCGTCGTGGCGCTCCAGCTTGGTGCGGATCGAATAGGCCGAGAGCAGCTTGCCGGTCACGCGGGTGTCCTCGGCCAGCAGCAGGTCGCAGGCGGCCAGCACGTCGAGCGCCCGCAGGGTGATGTCGCGCAGGTTCCCGATCGGCGTGGCGACCAGATAGAGGCCGGGCGCGAGCGGGGCGTCGGACAGGACAGGCGGGGGAAGCAAACGGCTCAAGCGGCGGTACTTTCCGTTGAGTGGGTCGGGCCAGGGCCCGTGAAGCGAGACGTTATCAGGTCGCGAGCACGCCTGTCAGCCGGTCGAGAACCAATCGGCCTTGGCGCGTGGCGCGCAACCTCGCCGGGTCATCGACCAGAAGTCCCGCCTCGACCAGCGATTTCACCTTGGGCGTGTCCGGCGACAGGCCAAGGGCGGCCATTTCGGCGAAGGCGACGCCGTCGTCGATGCGCAGGCCCAAGAGCAGGCGTTCCTCGGCGGCCTCTACGGGGGTGAGGTCCTCGCGCTCGAAGCCGGCGCCGTCGCGGGCGACGGCGGCGATGTAGTCGGCGATCTTCGAATGCGCGGTGGTGGCGATCTTGCCCGTCTCCAGCGTCAGGCGGCCGTGGGCGCCGGGGCCGACGCCCACATAGTCGACGCCTCGCCAGTAGACGAGGTTGTGGCGCGAGCGGGCGGCCGGGCCCCGGGCGTGGTTCGACACCTCGTAGGCGTCGAAGCCGGCGGCTTCGAGCACACCTTGCGTCGTCTCGAACAACTGGGCGGCCAGGTCCTCGTCGGGCGGGACGATCTTGCCGCGGCCGACGGCGCGGTCGAAGGCGGTGCCGGCCTCGATGGTCAGCTGGTAGGGCGAGACGTGCTCGGGGCCATAGGCCAGCATTTCCGCCAGCTCCTCGCGCCAGGCCGCGTCGGTCTGGCCGGGACGGGCGTAGATCAGGTCGACCGACAGGCGCGGAAAGAGGCGCGCGGCCGTGGCGATGGCGCGGCGGGCCGATCCGGCGTCGTGGTTGCGGCCCAGCATCTTCAGCGAGGCGTCGTCCAGCGCCTGGACGCCCAGCGACAGCCGCGCCACGCCCGCCTGCGCCAGGGCCTCGAAGCGGCCGGCCTCGGCGTCGGTGGGATTGGCCTCGAGACTGATCTCCAGGTCGTCGGCCGGCGTCCACAGGGCCTTGGCCGTTTCGATCACCCGGGCGACGGCGGCCGGATCCATCAGCGAAGGCGTGCCGCCGCCGAAGAAGATCGAGAGCAACCGGCGCGGTCCCGTCATGGCCCGCTGGGCGGTCATGTCGGCGATGATCGCCTGCGCCAGAGCCGCCTGCTCGTCGGTCCGCCCCCGGTCGCGCACGACGTTGAAGTCGCAATAGGGGCAGATGCGGGCGCAGTAGGGCCAGTGGACGTAGAGGCCGAGAGGCGGAAGGCTCATGCTTCAGCCTTCCGGGTGGTGAAATCCTCGTCCTTCGATGAGCTCAGGATGAGGATTTCTACTGCGGCGCCTGAAATAGCCCTCATCCCGAACCTGTCGAAGGACGAGGGCGGACCCGCTGCGTGAGCGAGATCACTCAAACAGCGCCGCCTTCAGCTTTTCGAAGGCCACGGCGCGGTGGCTCATGGCGTCCTTCTGGTTCGGCTCCATCTCGCCGAAGGTCTGGTCGTAGCCGTTGGGCACGAAGATCGGATCGTAGCCGAAGCCCTTGTCGCCGCGCGGCGGGAACACCAGCGTCCCGTGCACCTCGCCCTGCACCACCACGGCCGGGCCGCCATTGGGCCAGGCCACCGCGAGCGCGCAGGTGAACCAGGCGCTCATGTCTTCCGAGCCCGTCTCCTCGATGCGCTCGGCCACCTTGTCCATGGCCATGGCGAAGTCCTTGCCCGGACCGGCCCAGCGGGCCGAATAGATGCCCGGCGCGCCGTCCAGCGCGGTGACCGACATGCCGGAATCGTCGGCCAGGGAAACCTCGCCCGACAGGTCGGCGGCGTGGCGGGCCTTCAGCAGGGCGTTGCCGACGAAGGTCGTCTCGGTCTCGTCCGGCTCGGGCAGGCCAAGGGCGCCGGCGGCCAGCACTTCGAAGCGGCCGTCGAGCAGGGCGGCCAGCTCCTTGGCCTTGCCCGGATTGTGGGTGGCGGCGACGATCTTCTGGCCGTTGATCAGTTTCAGGGTCATCGCACACTCCTCGGACGGAAACCGAGCGTGTTTAGACCTCCGCGAGGCCCGCGCCGCAAGGCCGGATCATTGCGAAAGTTTAATATCGTTTATCGATAAGCGACATTGTTCGATGGCCAAGGACCGGCGATCCTGGCGACGTCGGGGAAAAAGACGCCCGACCGCCCCTGTCCGGAACCGCAAGATGACGCTGCCCCGCCTGTTCAGCCTTTTGGAATCCTCGGCCGTCCGCCTGGCGACCCTGGTGCTGATCGCGGGTCTTCCGATCTCGGCCGTGACGTTCCTGGCCCACACGCTCTAGACTTCAATCCCGCGGCCGCCAGGGGAGGCGAGTCGCTGTTGGCGGGGACACAAGCCCATGCGCGCCTTGGGGCCAGGCTCGGTATCGAGCTTCCTGAAGATCATTCTCGACGTCAGCTACTATGCGCTGTGGGTCTGGGTCAGCTTCCTGGCCCTGGTGACGGTGCTGGTGCTGCTGCTGAGCTTCAATCCCGACCTGCTGGCCTCGATGCTGCCGGCCGAGGCGGCGGGCATGCTGCGCAAGTACGGGGCCGGCGCGGCTGTGGCCCTGGGCGGCTGGGCGCTGATGTCGGGCGGCTGGATGGCCATTGTCGAACGCCTGCGCAAGATCTTCGCCACCATGATCCTGGGCGACCCGTTCCACCCCGACAACGTGCGGCGCCTGCGGGTGATGGGCGTGGTGCTGGCCTGCCTGGAGATCGGCCGCTACGTGCTGTCGGCCCTGACCCGCATCCTGGTCGGGGGCGAAAAGGCCTCCGAGGGATCCTTTACCCTCACGGCCTGGTTCTCGGTCCTGGTCGTCTTCGTCCTGGCCGAGGTCTTCCGCGAGGGCGCCCGCCTTCGCCGCGAAGCCGAACTGACCATCTGATCGCGAGCTTCGCATGTCCATCCGCGTAAATCTCGACCGCGTGCTGCTGGAACGCCGTATGTCGCTGACCGAACTCTCCGACCGCGTCGGGGTGACGCTGGCCAACCTGTCGATCCTGAAGACCGGCAAGGCGCGGGCCATCCGCTTCTCGACCCTCGACGCCCTGTGCCGCGAACTGGGCTGCCAGCCGGGCGACCTGATGACCTTCGAGCACGGTCCGGGCGATGGCGGCGACGACGGCGACGGGGCCTGACGCAAGGCTTGCGAAGGCGGCGGGCGGGCCACACCTGTGGGCCATGCAAATCGTCTGTCCATCCTGCGGGGCCGCCAATCGCCTGCCCGAAGACCGCGACCCCGCCGCGGCCAAGTGCGGCCGCTGCAAGAGCGCCATCTTCACGGCCGCGCCGATCGAAGTCGACGCCGCGGGCCTCGATCGCCACCGCCGCCTGACCAAGGGCGCGGCCGTGCTTCTCGACGTCTGGGCTCCGTGGTGCGGACCCTGCCGGGCCATGGCCCCCAACTACGCCGCCGCGGCCGGAAGGCTGGAGCCGGGCGTGCGTCTCTTGAAGCTGAACTCCGAAGCCCACCCGGCGCCGGCCTCGGCCCTGGGCGTCAGCGGCATCCCGGCCCTGATCCTGTTTCGCGACGGCGCGGTGGTCGCCCGCTCGGCCGGCCTGATGAGCGCGCCCCAGATCGTGGACTGGACCAGCCGGGCGCTGGCTTGAGCGATGTCTTGACCCCTCCACCTTGATAGGGGAGGGGCAGGGGTGGGGGTGACCTCGGCGGTTGGCGCTTGGCGCGGCGGTCGAGACCGTAGCCACCCCCATCCCCGACCCTTCCCCATCAAGGGGGAAGGGGGCGTTACGAGAGGCTAGGGAAATGATCGAACGTATCGGCAAGGCGGCGCGGTGGAGCGACGCGGTGGTCTTCAACGGCGTGGTGTACCTGTCGGGCCACGTGGCCGAGGAGACCCGCGGCCAGTCAGTGCTGGAGCAGACCAGGGAAGTGCTGGCCCAGATCGACGACACCCTGGCGCAGGCCGGCTCCAGCAAGGACAAGCTGCTCAGCGTCACCATCTATCTCGCCGACATGGCCGGCTTCGACGAGATGAACCAGGCGTGGGACGCCTGGGTGGACAGCGACAACCCGCCGGCCCGGGCCACGGTGGAAGCGCGCCTGGCGCGGCCGACCATGGCGGTGGAAATGACGGCGATCGCGGCGCGCTAGGATCGGGTCGACATTCAAACTTCGAGCGTGGTCCTCGTCCTTCGACAAGCTCAGGATGAGGACCATTGATCGGCCGGGATCGTAGAAAAACCTCATCCTGAGCCTGGCGAAGGGCGAAACGGCCGTGACCTTCGATACGGGCGGCGCGGGCCTATCCGAACCTTGCGCGGTCCGCGGAGGCCAAGCGGCGGCTCGATCCTGGCGGCTTGTTCCGCAACGCCCTGTGGGATCGGTACTTCGCGGCGGGGGGGGGGGGGGGGGGGGGGGGGGGGGGGGGGGGGGGGGGGGGGGGGG